>CALRTD020000067.1:0-12991 GCA_943371015.1 Synechococcus sp. UW140
ATCCCACAATTGCGCCGGATTGCTGCTTTGGAACAACGAATTTCCCCAGCGATTATACACTTCAATAGTGTAACCTTCGGGTAAAGCATTGGGAAAACCGAAAGCATCGTTGATGCCATCACCATTCGGCGTAAATACGTTCAGGCCGGTCGTTAAGCCGTTGTTTCCGAAATCAACCTGCACCGTATCGGTAAATATGCAATTGCCATTTGATACGGTTACGAAATAATTCCCCGGCGTATTTACACTGATGGAGGCAGTCGTATCTCCGTTGTTCCATAAATAACTGCTTCCGGGCAATGCAGGAATAGACGGACTAATTTGCACCGCTTGCACGCATGAAAAAATTTCGGGCGGATAACTATTCTCCGGTTGCTGAAGAACGCTGATTGTATCGGAAGCACTGCCGGGGCAATTTACATTACTCACCTGCACGGCATAAGTACCCGGCTGATTAACTGTAATGGATGCCGCTGTGCTGCCGGTTGACCAGAGATAAGAATTGCCCGGCGATTGCTGGGGGCTAAGCGCTAAAGCAAATTGTCCGCCACACAGCAGTGTATCACTGCCCAGCGAAATGGAAAGACGTCCCTCAAAACCACCATCAAGAAAATTAGGAAGCCCGGCAGTGGCTGATCCAAACAACGGAACTGCATCGGCCTGAAAATTACAGGCTGCACCAATTGCATCGGGATTATTAATTACATCGAGCAGATTGGTGAATTTTGCCATGTAAATTTTTCCGTCAGGCCCTAACTGCAAGCTGGAGAACATCGTGATGCCGTTTACAGGCAATGATCCCACAATCTGCTGTGATGCTTGAATAGCGGCAGCAGTACCGGCCTGCATATTGTACTGATAAACGGCATTGATACCGACGCTTTGTGCAAAATAACTGATGTAAAGCACATTGCTGTTGGGCGAAAAAGAAACTCCATAAGGCCCGTCAGCTGCTACTGCGCCTTGCGGCATGGGAAAATTAACAGGATTACTTACCAACCCCGTTGAATTGTCGAAATCAAACGCCTCACCGAATGGTGAAGTACCATACATTGCCAATGCAACACGACGTCCATCGGGCGATATTTTCATGCAGCCGAGTGTTTCTGCAAACACCAGACTGGTGTTAACGTGCGGAGTTCCCACATCAGAAAGCACAGGCGGCAAAACACCCGAAGCAGTAACCTGAAACGCCTGAAATCGGTTGCTTTCAAACGAATGTGTGACTACCCAGAAATCGGTGCAATTGGCGTGACGGGTTGCCGCAATCTTTTCTGTCATGGGTGGCCCCTGAATCTGTGTATTGAGTATTGCCACATCCCCCAATCCATTATTGAGCGTCATATCCACCAACGAATAATGAATACCAACATTCGGATTTATATATCCACCCTGATCGGCAGTGAAAATATAATACTGATTGCTGTTACCGGGATTCGGAAGAATGAGCGCTGATTGTGTGGAAGAATTGTTACCCAGTAAAACACCATTCCCTCCTGGCATAGGTTGATCATTACGATCCCAAACAGTATTGCCGTCGGTATAAAAAAGTACATTACCTGCAGAATCGCAAATTGATGCGCTCCCTTCTGTAGTTCCTATTGCGGTAAAAGCAGAAAGTGAAACCGGTGAACCTGAGTTAAAATCAAGTCCGGCTCCGGCTCCAAAATGCCATACATTGTATTCGCCCTGCGCTGAGGCGGGTGAGAAAAATCCACATAACGCAATGGTGATGAAAAGATTGAGTGCGTAAGTTGACTTATGTTTCTGCATAAAACAAGAACACAGTAAGCGAATGATTGTTTATTCGAAACCGCTAAATCAACTTACCACGGTTAACCTTACTAACTATTCAGCTAAGCTATTCGCACAGACTTCATTCAAATAAAATAAATCAAGCTCTTTACGGCAACTTCTCTTTCTTCCCCGAAATCTGTTGTGAAAAACGGCCTTACGTATTTTTGTTTCGTTACTCATGGCCATTGTTTTATTCATTTACAAAACATCTATTTTATTTCTAAATAAATCAATTTGTCTTCTGCTTTCCTCCCGGCAACCAGCTACCCAGCCAACTTGCCCCCTGCCCCAATTTTCCGGCTCCCCATGCGAGCGGGGCAACTACATTAGGTAGAACTAAGTTTTCAAGTTCCCCATATAAATAATCGGCACCTCTGAGTACTTTTTCTCCGCCCCAGGCTACTGTACCTGCCACATTTTTCACCGTTTCGGGTGTATTGTCTGCGATTGTGTTGCCTATGCTGCTGAGTAAACTTCCCCCCGCATTAAGTAAAGTTCCTGTTCCGTTGTATAGTGCATTGGGGAGCAGTTTTGCACCTGCTGTTTGTGCAATTTTACCGAGCAGATAAGCACGCAATC
Source organism: Synechococcus sp. UW140 (assembly GCA_943371015.1). Classification (GTDB taxonomy): domain Bacteria; phylum Bacteroidota; class Bacteroidia; order Palsa-965; family Palsa-965. Next base: position 2,377 of record CALRTD020000067.1, read on the forward strand.
CCCAAGTACTTGCCGTTGGTAACATCGTATCGCGCTGTAACCATTGATGCGCTCCGCTGTGCCGGGCAATAATTACATCTTTATACCAGTTAAATACTTGTGCTACTAACGGTGTTTTATCAGCAACGTGCCAGGCCACATCATCAGTGGCCAGCATACGGGCATAATCAAACAAAAATGAATTCAGTAAATCGTGTAAGCGTTTGTCTTTTTCAGGTTGAAGTATTGTATTGTCATTCTCAATAGCATCACCTAACCGAAGCATTGTTTCTGCATATTTCTCTGCCCGATTGTTAACAGAATCAACATCAAAAGCCTGGCTGCCGGCCAGAGATTTTCCTTTTCCATCAAACTGCGGTTGCCCCTGAACATGTCGTCGTGGAGGCTGATTATGCTCTCCTTTATCACGCACTACATTTACATGATCTTGTTGCCGTCCGCCCCATTTTTTCTGATCATCCCATGGCGATATTTTATGGGTATGTAAACCTACTTTTACCTGAAACTGATTTTTCTGATACTGTTCTTCTTCCCCCTTCTCGTTCCATCTCATTTCAGCATCTGCCAGCGTATGCACCCCGATTTCATGTGCAAGCATTCCGGTAATATCCCCAACCGATGATATTTTTAAAAAAGCTATTCCGAGATCTATACTTATTCGTGTTCCCTGATTAGTGAGTGATGTGCGGGCCGGATCCATTGCCCCCATGTCTTTTACAGTAATTGCTATATCATTAATGGTATTATTGATACCAGCCAGAGATGTGTCAAGATAACGAATCACATCCGTCATTTTATCTTGGTCAGACTGATCAACAGGTTTTGCATAAATAACATTTGAAACTATTGCTAATTGTGCAGTTTGCTGCTGAGCAACAGATTCAGAAACAGGAGCTGCAATACTGTAACGAACTGCTGGTCGCTGAATTCCTGTACGTGGTCTTTGTGTTAATGTATGCGCTGCTGCAGCCGCAACAGTACTGCTCATTTCTTTTGAAGTAGTATTTGTTTTCATGAAATGAGTGTTTAATTTCAAGATAAACTCACGGCAACTTCTCTTTCTTCCCTGAAATCCGCTGCGTGAGACGGAACAATAAATACCCGCAAATAATAGCACCAAATAATAAATAAATTTCGCTGTGCGGCAGGCGTGTCCACAATGCCAAACCGATGAGCAGCAAACCCATTGTTCCTGCAAACGAAACTAGAACATACAACAGCACACGGCGGCTGAACAGTTCGTTCCACGGATGCTGATCAAGAATTACCTGCGCCAGCAGCAGCAGTGCAAACAGGCCGAGCAGTATGCAAAGCACGGCATACGGGTTATCAAAAATTAGGTATTGTCCGTTGCCGGCTACAATGCCCCACTCGCTGTCGGGTTTGAGACGCGTCGTGTCTTGCAGGGGCAGCGGAAAACTGGTAACATAATTGGTATCCTGCTGCCCTATTCGGTTGCGTGTGCAATTGTTGAGCACTAAGCGCCAGAGGTCCGGATAGCCATTGTCGTAACCCAAGGCCCAGATTCCGATGCCGCCGAGTTTTCGGTGCAGCAGTATGTAGCGGTACTTTTCATTCAGCGTTTGTGTATTGTCGAACCAGTACTGCCGGGGCAATGTTGCCGGCGGCGCATACACCACGGTTGCACTGGCGGTATCATACTGCATGGGCTGAACGGCAAAGCGTTCGCGAAGATCACGGTAAAGCGGATAACCGAAAAATTCGATCTCCGGCGATTTGGCTTGCGGCGTTACTGTTTGCCAGGTTACTCCGTAATGCGGCAGCGCGGCAATTAACTGCGCGGGCGGAATGCCTGCCGCCAGCCACTCGTCGATACTGCGTTCCATGTTGGGCGCACGCCAGCGCAAACCACTGTGCAGCGGAGCCGGCGGACCAGCCGTATTGCTGAACGAGCCGTAGTAATCATAACACGTAACGACGAAGCGCGTAACTAAGGGCGCCAGTTTTTTGATGTCGTAAGCTAATGTATAATCGTTGGCGGGCAGCACTACGGAAATCGAAAAGTTTCCGTTGAGTTTCATCACCGAATCGTTGAGTGCGGTGTGCAACAGCGTAATAAACTTCGTAAAGTTATCGCGCTGTGAAGCCGGAATGCCCTGAAAGTCGATGCACACTCCGTTGCCGCGTTTGAGCAGCAATTCGGAAAGTTGATAAACTAAATTTTCGTGCGAAATGGAATCCGACAGAAAGTTTATGTTGTTGTCGCTGCCCGGATTTATAACGGTCAGCTCAACAGCAGTAGGTTGTTCATCGCCGATATAACTGAACAGCGAGGTAGTTTCCCAGCCGTGTGTATTGGTAATATCGCCGGTTTCCGAATCAATTTCAGCACCGTACCACGCCAAAGTCGAAAGCAGGCTGAAATTGTAGGATTTATAGGCTGTGCCCATCCAGTACGGATGCCAGCCAAACACCTGAACCTCGGGGCGCAGGGTGTAACTGCCCCAAAGCCGGCCGTTGGTGGTGATGCGGTTGAGGGTGTCCCAGTCGGCAGGAGAAAGTGCAGCTTTTTCGGGCGGAGTTCCGGTTTTCTGTTTTTTGAGGTTAGCCGCTTCTATTTGCAGGCGGCGATCTTCGGCCAGTTCTTCAAACCATTGTTGCTGCGCGGTGTGCAGGGGTTGCTTGCGCAGGTTCATGAGCGTATCGGAACGCAGAAATTTACGTTCGCGGGCGGCACGGCGTTGTTCTTCTGTAAGCAGATCGTTCTGCACACCTGCGGCCACACGTGAGAGGAGGCTTGCGGTTTGTTTCGGATCTGGGGCATCACTAAAACTCAGTACCGAAGCTTGTGAAGCGGCTACACTATCGGCCTTTACTTTCTCCGGATCGGGAGCTGGCTGTACATTCAGATAAATGGCGGCTAATGCAGCCAAGTTAGCCAGCACTCCGGTAATCCATTTAATAAGCTTCTTTTTGTCCATGCCAAGCGCAGTTGCAAACAACAACTGTGTCTTTATACAATTATTTAACAATCAGCAATTACGAACATAAGCACAGTTAGCTTCTGCACTACCTATTTGCTGACCGCTAAAAATAAAGAATACACCCGCCCGGCAATCAATATCTGAACGTCTGTTGATAAAACACGTAGTAATACCTGCATAAAATAAGTTGGAGGTAAACAAACTTCAAGTAAGTTTATGTTTAGAAGTTAAACGGATACTGCCCCTTCAAACTGCACAGCACTATGAAACAGCAAAATTCAGCACCCGGTCAGCACACCACACGTTCGGCAGCGCATCAGAGCAGCAGCAAATCGCAATCGCTGGCGGCTCCGGGCGGTATTCAGTTAAAAGACGAGAAGAAAAAACCGACTGCCCAGCATAAATCGGCACAGTTTGCCGATATGAAAAAGGATAAAAAAGCACAGGCTAAAATGGCCGGCCCGGCACAATTAAAAGACGAGAGCCGCGAAGTCATCGGCAAAATGGGCGAAGTGATGGGGGCAGATTTTTCAAACGTAAACATACACGAAGGCAGCAAAGCCAGCGCTGTGGGCGCACTGGCCTACACACAGGGCAACGATATTCATTTTGCACAAGGTAAATTTGATACCAGCAGTAATAGCGGAAAAGCCCTGCTCGGCCACGAACTGGCACATGTAGTGCAGCAACGCGAAGGACGAGTGCAGCCCACTACTTCAATAAATGGTTTGCCGGTGAACGATAGCCCAAAATTAGAAAGTGAAGCGGATGCGATTGGGAATAGTGTGGCAGGGAAAGTTTAGAGATGTGCTTTAAACTTGTTCATGCTGTTCAAACATGACCAACAAAACATCCGAAAGTACTAATCAATTTGAGGGCAATACACGCGCTGCGGCAGAAATAAAGCCGGGAGGATCCGGCATTTCACTACAAGCCCCGCTGCAATTAAAACTTGAGATTGCCAAAAGCTACAAAGCGTTAAAAGCAGAAGATTACTTTGCAACAAAAGCATCAAAAAAAGTAGAAGGCCGTACTGAGGTCAATAAAGTTTATACCGTAATTGAACATTACGGTAAAACTACAACACAGGTTGCCCCGGCCGATCTCAGCGGTGTTTCTTTCTGGATCAAGCAACGTTCCGATATAGAAGACCTGACATACTATTTACCCGCGGTGCCTGAACTGTATCAAAAAACAGGAGTAGGTGTAGATGTAGATGGAAACGATCCCAAACGTCTTCTTGACAATGAGGTAAATATGTTTCAGCTTCCGCCCAACTGGCAGGCCATGCCCAAGGATCCGCAACCTTTTGATGCACAGCAGGGACAACTGACCGATTGTTCGCTGATGTGTTCGCTTTCGGGCATTGCCAACTCACCTCATTACAGCAAAAAATTAAAATCAGATTTTGATGATACGTCTGATCGGAAAAAATTAAAACTCTATCACCCCTATCCACCCAAAAAGCGAAACGAGTTTACGAAAATCGAAGAATTTAAACCACAAGTTCAGGACAAGTATGATGATGTAGAAGTGGACATGGTATTTCCTGTTCAGGAAGAGTTTATTGATACAAAAAGTACGAAAGTACCCCAGCAATTTCTCTACGCTCAACCCGACAATACTGTACTTGAAAATATCAAATCCAATAAACAGCAGCCAGTTTGGCCAATGGTGTACGAATCCGGTTTGGCCAAAAAACTTGGCATGAACTATACCAAGCTCGATGACCGGGAAGTAGAAGAAGATCTGTCAACAGTAACGGGTGTAGAGCCATTGGTTTATGATAATTCCGACATTCTTAAATACTGGGACGAATTAGTATCCATTTTTAATAATGAAGGTATTATTACCGGAACTACGTTCAGAGATAAAAGTAAAAGTCCGAAATACGATGAAAAGTTTCCGTTCAACCATGCTTATACTTTTATTACAATAACCAATTCCGGAGCAGATCTTTATAACCAGCAAGACAAGAAAACAATCAGCATAACAAAAGAAGAAGCCGCTATTATTTTCGAAAAACTGTCGGTTCTGCTGAAAGCGTGATGGAGGCAAGACAGCAGTGTTAAATGGTGCTGTAGCTTTGCCGCAAATAAACAGTTATCTGTTGCTTGCTAAAGTTTACCACACAAACTGGCCACATTTTACTGATTCTACTTTTGATGTAGTTTGAACTGCTGCAATGCTTGCAGATAAAGGCTGCGTAAGTGGCAGATTAAATACAACCCGTTTTTAAATTGCAATCAGAAAAGATTAATACGGCGAAGACAATGCAAAGTCCTGCCCGGCTTCTAACTGATTCAAATTATGATGTGTAGTTACAAGTAAGAACTTCACTAAACCGATTGCCGGTTAATGATAGTCAAAACCGAAAAAGTAAAGCGGATTCGATTGGAATAAAGTAGCCGAAAGGTATTGTTATATGTAAGGAGATTTTGTTCAAAAAGTAAATTACCCAATTAAGGATAGTTCATCAACTCTAATTCTGAATTCGGCTTGTATAAAAATGATGCATCGATACTATATGTGGCATACTGATACAAGAGAGTAAAATAAAAAACACACCAATATAATCTGCACGGTTGGCCAACATAAAAAGTAAGATAATAAGAGCACCACCCAAACTAAAGGGGAGCGACTTTAACCAAAGACGGTAAGAATTTGTTTGTAAATCACTTTTCAGGTGATTCCATCCGTGCAAACTATGCTGAAACACAAAAAAGATTCCAAACGAAATAAGCAAAGGCAGCATCGATGAAAGCAGCAGATAACATACCGTTAAAAGCATGTACTTCGATTTATGAACTGCAGTAAGTAGTAGTGAAAATAAAGCAACTGACAACGTGCTAATGAATAGCTGATCTGCTGTTAATTCCTTAAGTATAAATGGCAATTGTAAACCTCTTATTTGCTGAAGTACAGCAATTGTTTCCTCGATATGGCAGAACAAGATGAGCAGTAAAAGAGTTAATCCCCAAATAAACGAATTGAAGCCTTGCCTGAGTTTCCATTCTCTAAAATCGGCCTGCCCAAAATGCCATGCTGAAAAAGCGATAAATGCTGCTAATGCCAAGTCGGGTAAAATAATCCATAGCAAACCCAGCAAAGCCCCTTTCATCAGATAACTTACACTGTATTTGAAAAATTGCCTCCAGCCATTCATTCGATTACCCGTCAAATGATCGACAGCGCCATGCGAAAGGCCGACACTAAAAAATCCTAAGCCTAAAATTATCCAAAGGGTGTTATCGAGATGGAAGGTATATAACAGCAGAGATACGAGTGTGAAGACAAATGCTAACGCAGAAGGTGGAATGGTAACAAATCTGTACAAAATATCTTTGACTGCTGCTCGTAAAAAAATAAGTATGGGAAGTTTTGAGAAGATCGAAATCTCTTTGCTTAAAGTAGATTTTTCGCTCAAAAATGAGAGTACGTTGTTCAGTGATACATGATTGAATAAATCTTGAAATATTTTTTTTCCATGATGTGGTGTTTCCTCTAAGATTTTAAGCAATAAACGATCGTAGAAATTGAATCGTGTACTATTCTTTTTCCTGATATAAGGTTGTTCATTGAGCATAGCTTCAACATGATTCCTTGCATCTGTTGCCATGTTGTGAAAGGCATACCCGGTTGTGGGTTTAATCATATTTGCATTTGCACCGGTACTCGTCCATTTTGCGCCGTAGTTAACATCAGCTATTTGAAGAGACGACATAGGAATTACCCCTTTCTCTTCGTCTATAATTTGATACGAAAAATTAAACTTCGCTATGTATTCCTTCAATATCTTCTCTGACTCTTCCCGTGTGATTTTCTCCTTTCCAAAACGAGTTACTTCGAACAATGCTGTGTTTTCAGTAAACGGCAGGATGTACATAAACTGACAATAGTCGTTTTGAGGAATATCAAAATCCATCATGACCATTGTAGAAGTATCAAAAGTATAGTCAACTGCTTTTACCTCCCACCCATAGAACGATTGCAACAAGTGAGTTTGGTTCTTTTCAGGTAAATTAAACGAAGGTGGCCTGCTGTCAAAAACCTTATCTGCAACAATTGTTACATCATTCAAGCAAATTGTATATGACTCAGATTGGATAGTTGGAGTTTCGGAAAAGAATTGATAATAGTATTTAGTCTCTTGCTCCTTTAGTATTTCTTTTACTCTTTTGTATAAATCAATACCTCTTATATGATTGTAAGAAAGGGGTGAAATCGATTGACTCTCGCGGCCAGCTACTTTAATCTGTTTCCACTTTGAGCTTATCAGATTTCCGAGATTCAAGTTTAAAAGTTCTTCTTCCGAAGCCCAAAAACAAAATGTTCTGTCGTTTACATTTTTATTGTCAGGCTCAACAATGATAATTTTCTTACCATGCAATAAGCCATTTTCATACATATTTAAAAGTAACAGACAATTAGCTGCACCCAATCCTATAAAAAGAAAATCGGCTTGCTCAGTTAAACTGTTACTCATGGTTAAAAGAATTATCAGAAAACAAAGAAGACATCTAAGTATAACTACCAAGATGTCTTCTGTTTTCTGAATTAATTAGTCTTTTGAACTTCTGCTCAAAGAGTAGATCACTAAACCAAATCCAATTTTATTAATTGCATCAGCAATGTTGTACACAATATCCATAGCATGTGAAGCTGCGGCTGGATCTGAAACCAGTTGAATACCAAACAGTCCACCAGGTGTTCCTAAGATGTAGCCAAGCGGATAGATTGCCCAACCCACCAATACAAACCATGCAAGTACGCGGGTAGCTTTTGCCACTTGCTCTCCTGCTGATTGTGCAAGTTTTGCAACTTCGCCAAACCAGATCAGGTACACAATGTAGAAATATGCTGCACCTGATACTACACCCCAGAGTACGCTGCTGTCTCTGTCAATTGTTTCTCCGAAATAACCGGTAATCAACATCACTAAAGATGCTGCGATTAATTTCCACAAGAGGCCAATTTTAGCTCCTGCTTTTTTGGTAATCAGGTAAAATTCAACGCACATTAAAGGCACCGTTAATATCCAATCGACATAACGGAAAAAGGTGGGTGATTCACCTGTTTCAAGATTGTAGCCCCTCATGTAATAATAATGGACTGCAGCAATAAAGGTGATCAATCCTGAGACCAAAACAGATGTACGCCATTTTGGCGAAGTACTGTTTAACTCAAAAAAGAAAAAAACAGATGCGGCCATCATGGCCATCGTTCCGATGAAGAACGTGAATGCAGTGTAATTGTCACTAGCAATTTTTAAATGTTCCATTTTTGTTTACTTCTAAGTTTGTCCTACTCCTCTGGCTTTTCGGGTTGGCCATGTTTTTTTGACTGATATCATCTTCAGTTTAGTTTACAACAGATTTATATTGGTAATGTTTTAGCAAACTTTAACTTATCGGTAGTCGTTGTCTGGTTTGCTGTGAAAAAGACTACTCGTTATCCATTATAACAAAGAGATTAAAACGCAAAACGAACATTCTTTAATAATAATCCAGCAGGCATATTAGTACCTGAAAGTCAGTAAATACAGGCACATTAAAATATCCTGTTACTTGACTTTCATTTTAATCTTAGTTTTTCGTGTGTTCCAAAACTGATGTGATCACATCGCATTAAAATTGCAGCAGAGATTAAAATATGCAGGTAGGCGAACAAATAGCCTTATCTATTGTTTAAGTGATATATTTTAATATTTTTAATTGTTTTTGATTTAATTAAGATCCATTCTGTTTAAGTATTTGCTCTTGCCCCTACTTTACTTTTCCTCTCTTTTTAAACTTCTTTTTATTCTTGTAGAATCATACTAGAAAACTACTGCGAAGGATGGTACAGCCCACTACATCTATAAATGGATTGTCGGCGAATAATGCGCAAAACTAGAAAGTGAAACAGATGCGATTGGGAATAGTGTGGCGGGGAAGGTGTAGGAGTGCTATTTAGAAAGTTGTAATAGAGTATCTTCCTGATTGAAGTGGTTTAGGACAACTCGACCCTACTTATTGACAATGCTATTACTTTTTTTTCTCTTGTTAGATCTTCAGTAGCTTGTCGCATACTAATAAAAACCATACATAAGAAGATAAGAAAAACAACAATCAATATTTGGTACCATATCCTTCTAAATAATAAAAGAATTACTAAAGCGACACAGAGCCATCCGAGAAATATGTTCAAGAAAAATATTTCTGTACAATAAATAATAATTAGTAGATGTATGATAAAAAATATTGCAAAATAAATGTGCTTTTTCTTAGCGCTTATTTTGGAGGAATGATCCGAAATCATAGAAAAATAAATTAACCCATTTTAAATCTTTTGCTTTAGCTAAGGGAAAGGATTAAACACAACCCGACATGCGATACCTATTTAACTTCATATTTAATAATAAAATTATAACTCTTTGCAATTTTTTCAACACCATAATTATCGACTGTGCTTATAATATCTATAACTCCTAACAAAATTTTCACACCTCTTGACTTAGTATTTAGATCAATACTAAACTTACCTGTAGTATTATTCATATCTATAATTGTCTTACTAGGTATAGCTCCAGTAGATAATATTTTTCTAGTTTGGAGGTCTTCAATATCAAAAACATATGATGAATTCTTAATAGTCCCTACTTTTAATAGATTAAAGGTTTGATTTTCTTCAACATAATCAGAAAATATATTATCATTAGTTAATAATAATCTAAAATATTTATTGGTACCAATAAAGCCGGTTATATTGATATCAAAGTGTGCAGTTTCACCAACCTGATAAATTGTTGAGGATTGAACTACCTTAACTTCGTAATACTCATCAACTAGTACTCCAGTTGAATCATATTTCATAAAGAAAACTGTTTTCCCATTATCAATTTCTGCTTGCAGTTTAAGTTTTCCGTTTTGAAAATAATTCTGATATTCTCCATTCTGCACACCATTATTATAATTATCTATGGTTTCAATCTGACCACTCTCATAATACGATGTCACCTTTCCATCTTGTTTACCATTTCGCATAGCCTCCAATATTTTAACTTTACCATTCTCATAATATTCAGTTATCTTTTCTATTTGAGTACTCGGATCGTGAACAATTTCTTTCTTTTTACTTTTATTTGGATAATAAGAGATATAGTCACCGAAAATTGAATCAGCCTTAAAAGTTGCATCTATTGATAAAGTACCATCCTCATAATATTCTTTATACTCGCCCTCCATTTTATCATCTTTATAATGACCTTCAGCCTTGATAGTTCCATTGGAATAGTATTCTCTGTACAGACCATTTCGTATTCCTTTAGAGTCTACTTCTACTTCCATTCGCACTTCTCCGTTTTCGTAAAAATCGGTTTGACGATCTGAGCCACATGCACAAAAAAGTGCAGAAGTAAACACCCAAAACAGATAGTATTTTTTCATAGTCTAATTCAATTTTACACGTTCCTAATCAAGATTGCCTAGATTAGAAATTTTATTAATTCCATATATAGATCCCATTTTAGAGATAACTGTTCATCACTGTAAACATCCTTTGAATAAACATTCCTTGTATTGTCCTGTGCTTTTGAAGCCTTCCCCAAATCAGCTATTTAGAAAATAAAACTAAACTATTTTCAAGTTTTTCTAAAATCAACGAAAAAAAAGTCTTCATCATTCCAGTTT
>CALRTD020000068.1:0-12961 GCA_943371015.1 Synechococcus sp. UW140
GAAGGGTGATACTACATGATATAGGTAGTTTTTGATTTGTGTATATAAATCAATACTTTGAGATGATTTTAACTGCCAAGAAATACCCATAAATGGCGGAGACGGAGTACTTAAAACCCTATTAGAAATCAGTGATATAGCTTTTTTAATTTTATTGCTTACCACAACTATTCTCCGTTAACAAAGTTGGAATCTAAACTGAGGTCAATTTTATTCTTGATGATGCTCTTTCATTATACTCTTTTATATCTGTCATGCAACATCACTTTCACTCACGCAAATTGATGATGATTTTGACTCCAATAATCTTCAACCAATGATTATTTGACTGGGTGTTTACTTGTGCATTCTTCGATTTCATCACTTCGTCATCGTGTATATTTCTAAACTTAGGCGAACTTATTTTAATGGCTCTGTTCCCGCCTTCAGAATGTCTAAGTAATCCGTATAGGAAAACAAGCGATTACGTGCTTGGCCTGTTAATTCTTTGAGAATGCCGATCTCCTCCAGTTTGTAAACGGTATTCGTAATGGTGGGAACGGAAATATCAAGTTCCTTTGCGGCCTTCGTCAAAGAGAGATAAGGTTTTTTGACAAGATAGCCGTGTACTTTCAATGCAGTCGGCGCGGCTTTACCGATTTGGCTGATATGTTCACGATCTTCATCAAGAAGTTTAATAATCTTCTTTGCATCTTCTGCGGCTTGGGTGGCAGTCTCTGTTACGCCATCCAAGAAAAATTCACACCATCGCTCCCAATCACCCTTAAATCTTACATCTTGTAGCAGATCGTAATAGAGCTGGCGGTGTTTCTTGAAATGTAAACTGAGGTATAAAATAGGCTCTATCAATATACCTTCCGTACATAGTAACACTGTTATAAGCAAGCGACCAAGTCGGCCATTACCATCCAGAAATGGGTGTATTGTTTCAAACTGAACGTGAAGCAATGCCGCTTTAATCAAGGCCGGCATTTTTATTTTCTCATCATGAGCAAATTTTTCCAGATCGCTCATGAGATTATCAACCATCTCTGGCGGTGGAGGCACGAAAAGAGCCTTGCTCGGGCGTAAACCGCCGATCCAGTTTTGTGAACGGCGAAATTCTCCGGGAGCTTTATTCGAGCCACGTCCACCGCGTAACAGGATTTTATGCATTTCACAAATCAGGCGGACTGAAAGTGGAATGCCTTGCTTTATCCGTTTGATACCATGATTGAGTGCGGCTATATAATTTGAAACGTCCTCAACATCGTTATCTGCAACGTCAGAGGATTCATTATTCTCGTAAAGCAGAAGATCGGATAGCGAGGATTGTGTCCCTTCGATTTGCGATGAAACCAGTGCTTCTTTACGAACATACATATAAAGAAACAGGCTAACATCGGGTAGAAGTTTAGCCAAGCCATCCAACGCACCCAAAGCCTTCATAGCCTGATCGAGTGATTTATACAGTCGATCCATATCAAGGGCTGGTGATGGCGGTAGAGAAGATGGTACATAGGATGCGTATGCTTCACCCGCAACACTGCGATGTACTAATGCTCCTGATCTGGTGTTCTTTTTAACCTTATCCATGATAGCCCTATCCTTTAATAAGAATTCATCTTATTAAAGGATATAAGATTTTCCATTAATAGGGAAGTGTTATATTAAAGTCTGTATAAGAAGTACCATCTTTATTTTTCAATGCCTTGAAATTTATATTCCCCTTTTCGCTCGGGTGACACCTAATAAAAAGATTCAAAAAAGTCTCATCTTTTCCTAGTTTTATTTTTTCGCTCGACAATCCATTGCTCTACCTCACTGCTTTCCCATCGCGTGCATCTTGCCGATAGAATGACTGGTGTAGGGAATTTTTTTTCTCTCACCCATCGCCAGATTGTTGACTTATTCACGCCGAATTTCTGCGCAATTTGCTTGTCGCTGTAATAGATGATCATGTTTCATCTCCCTCTCATGATTCGGATTAGTGCGATACAGAGTCTAATCATTATTTTTCAATGATTTGTGACATCAGAAAAATCGTCTTCCCTCATAAGCTCCCTTATCTTTTTCCCGCTCGGCCATCCATTCTTGTATATCATCACTTCTCCATCGTGTACATCCTGCTGAAAACTTTACTGGCTGAGGAAAAACTTTATCGCGTGTCCACCGCCAGATTGTATTGCGCGTCACACCAAATTTCTGCGCAAGCTGTTTGTCGCTGTAATACACGGTCATTGTTCACACTCCTGTCATGGCTGGTGTTGGGGTTGCGGTGATTGCGGGTTGCGCTTGCAAGCTGTGCAGGTATTCAACGGCTCGGGTGGCGTGCGCGGCGGCGTGGAAGATGAAACGTTTATCGTTTTTCAGCACGTCGAGCCATGACTTGATATAGGCGGCGTGGTGTTCATCGGGGAGTGGTGAGAGGCCAAGATCGGCGTTCAAAAAGCATGCACCAAGTTCGGCGACAAGTTCTTCTTTGGCGTAGCCTTCATCGCCCCAGGTCTTGCGGTTAAAGTCACGGTTGAGACGGCTTTCGTGCCGTGTCCAGTGTGTGATTTCGTGGGCGAGTGTGGCGTAGTATCCTGGTGCGTCGATAAAGCAATCAATTGGTGGCATTTCGACTTTATCTTGAAGCAAGTAATAAGCCGCCTTTGTGCCTTCGACGATGCGGGCTTGGGTGTTGGCAAAGAACGTATCGAGTGCCGCCATACGCTCCACTTGTGGTGCGGGTGTTGTTTGTGGTTGCTCTGTATAGGCTGGTGGCAAGCCTTCGATCTGGCTTGCATTGAACACCGTGTAAAGTTTGAAGTAGGGAATCTTGACGGTTTTATCCTCGCCGTTGTCGTCCTTTTCTGTTTTCACCAGCTTGTCGGCGTAAACAATCGTCGTGCCTTTCTCGCCTTTTTTGACATGGGCCTTCATGGCGGAGGCCTGATTGTAGGTCATCCAGTAGGGCGATTGATAATCATGCTCCATCGCGGCCATCCAGAGGATGATTGTATTGATGCCCGTGTAGGGAATATCGTTGTGGCGAATTGGACGAGTGACACGCGCGGCAAGTGCGGTGCTATCCCACGGCTTGCGCCATGCGAGTTGTCCTTTCTCAAGATCGGCGATGATTTTATTGGTGATGGTGTCGTAAATGGTATTTGCATTGGACATTGTTCATACTCCTGATGCTTGGGGTTTGATCTTGATGATGCGGAATTCTTCAAGTGAATAGCCTTCGTCTGCTTCGCGGTTGCCGCTTGCGATTTCATCGTCGATGTCTTGCAGGAATTCTTGAAGTGCGCTCATTGCCTCTGCATGGGTATTGAACGTTTCTGGCTTTGTCTGCCCGTTCGCTTCGGTGACCTGCCAAGTGTTTTGCCACCCGCCGCACAGACAAAAGGTTTGTATTTCGTACTTGCTCATGGTTCATACTCCTGGCTTGGTTGCAAATTGGCGGACGGTTGCGGGTTCGGTCACAATCTCGCTGTGAAACCGTGCGGCTCTGGCGTAAACCGACATAGGGAATTCGCCGGTGAACGTTTGGTCGCGCAGAACGATCAGGCGCGGATCGTCTTGCATTTCCACGATTTCGGGGAGGTAGATGTAGCCGAGTTCAGGGAAGCCCATGCCAAGGTCGCAAAGGCCAAAGGCCATGTCTTCGTTTTCAGGGTCGAGTTCCGAGATCAGCCAAGTGGCTTTGGCAAAAGCTGTGTGCAGTTTGACGACGGGCGCATGATCTTGATCGGGGTTCGCACCATTGCGCAAAAGCTGTTCGCGCTGTGCTGGGGTAAAGAGTGACATGATAAAAAACTCCTGCTGTGCTGGGTTGATAAAGGTGAGGGGGCGTTAAACGCCCGCCTCCGTGGTTGCTGATGATTTTGGCGTGTTCGGAAATGCGGTGTAGCGATGTTGTCCGATCACGATGTTGAAGCCCTTGCCTTTGGTGTGCGAGAACACTGCACCGACACGCTTGCGCGTGCCGTCTTGTTCCTGCTGGTAGATGATGAAGGCTGGCTGGTGTGATGTGATGGTCATGGTGTTTTCCTTTTGCGTTTGTGGTTACCCTTGCGGGCGATGGCTCCCGACCGCCAGCCACGCTTGCACCTGTCCACCTGAAAATTGGGGGAGACCATTTGGGGGAACCGATTTTCTGGTTGACAGGAAAAGCAACGGGGATGGCAGGGATTGCCCGATGCTCGGAAGGGGAATAACAACAGCATAAACATAAACACCGCCGCCATTTCATCACCGCCAAGACTGATACGGACAGGCGAGGAACGCTAACGCGCCTTGCGGTGCATCAGGTAATCGTTCACATCCTTATGGGGCTGATAGATCGGTCGCATATCGCGGAAGGCGATATTTTCTTCGGCGGCCAGATCTCGCAAACTTTGGGTTGCGGTGTCGCCGGCCTTATCATTGTCGAGCCACGCATTCATGTTGGTGTAGCTGTAATTGCGGATATACGGCATTGCATAGCGCAAGCATGAGAGCGAGTTGAGCACGATTGCATCGTCTGCCGGTATCATGCGCCGGGCAAGCACAAGGAATGAGGCAAAGTCGATACAGCCTTCAAAGACATGAATGATGCGTGATGGTGACTTTGCGCCACGGATGAACGACACCCGCTTTGGTGCAATGCATCCTTTGAAAAACTGATTGCGCAGTTCATGTCCGCCGTCTTCGTTGGCAAAGCTGATGGCAGAAAACGTTCTTCGTGTTGCGGCGTTATGCACCGACGCTTGCTTGAAATACCGCCTTGCCAGTTCCATCGGTATGCGGCGTGTGGTGAGATAATGCACCAGTGCCGGGTGTTTGATGTCGGCGATATGTTGCAGGGACAGTGTTGGCAAGGCGGACTGTTCTGGTGCCGGATTAACGATTGGTTTTGGTCTTGGCATCAGCATTACGCCTTGCTGTTGTGCCAGCCATGCCAGCGCGTCGGCAATACCGACGTTGGAGCGACCAATCCGCAGGTATTCTTGGGCAAAGGTGATGATGTCGCCGCCCTTGTCGATGCCGAAATCATACCAGAGGTTATGTGCGATTGAGACATGGAAGCTCGCGGTTTTTTCTTCCCGCAAGGGGGAGAGATACCACAGGTTGCTGCCACGGGTACGGGTGGGCGCGTGTCCTAATTTGCGCAGGATTTCGGGCAAGGCAATGGCTTTGGCTTGATCGATGTTCATCGAAGACCTCGTGTGTGTGATGATGGGGGATGAAAGAAAAAGGCGGCGTGTGTGTTTATCGCTTTGGCTGTTGCCGTTCTTCGACGAAGCGGCGCAGCACCGAGAGGCGATAGCGCACGCATCGCCCGATGCGGATGGGTTGCAAATCAAAAACTTTGTAGCAGTCCCATCCAGAAAGGGTATGCGGCGAAATGGTAAGAATCCGCGCGGCTTGTTTGCGGGAAACCAACACATCGCCATCAAAAGCAGTCAAGGGTGGGTTATCATCGTGATGTGTCACGCTGGTGCTCCTTTTGCTTGTTGTGAGTGTGTCGCCATGCGTGGCGAACGGCGCGACTATAGGCAGATCATCCCCCAAAAGGGGAAACAATTTGCAGTTGCAAACAACAAAGCAAGATCAACCAAGAAGGGCTATGAATTGCGATAATATTATTATGTAAATAATAGCATTTACGACAATAAATTACCCGTCAATATGCACCCTGCATACTGAATAGCGTGGGAAAACGATCGAATCATGGGGGAATCGCGCCGAGCTATCTGCCTCATGAATCCACGATGCGGAGAATAATACGCCTAATCTCCGCAGATTCTGCGGAGATTAAAGATGTATTTGCGGAGAATAATTGTTAAAATGAGGGTAGAGGATAAAACATGCCCTATATCCATGAATTGCCAGACTGGCCGCACCTGACATGGCGTGACGATGAAGTTGCGATGCGTGTGCGACGAACTCGCATTAATCAAGGTCGGCTGGCTGGTCTGATGCAGGCTTTGGGGTTCAAAATCAGGTCTGAGGCGATGTTAGAAGCCATGACACTTGATGCGATGAAAACAAGCGAGATTGAGGGCGAGATTTTAGAGCATGAACAGGTGCGATCTTCGGTGGCACGGCGGCTGGGGATTGATACAGAATTTACTGTGCCTGTTGATCGCGCAGTAGAGGGTTTGGTTGAAATGCTCATAGATGCCACGCGCAATTACTCAGTTCCTCTTACCCCTGAACGTTTGTTTGCGTGGCATCGCGGTCTATTCTCTGAGAAGGAAGGCCAATGGATGAGTATTAGTGTTGGCGCATGGCGTGATGATCGTCTGGGTGCGATGCAGGTCGTCTCAGGTAACGCTGGGCGCGAAAATGTACATTTTCAAGCACCGTCTGCGACGCGTGTTGATTTTGAAATGCAACGTTTCTTTGCGTGGGTCAATGATACTGCAGCATCTGATCCGCTAATACACGCGGCACTGGCGCATTTATATTTTGTAACTGTACATCCTTTTGATGACGGCAACGGGCGTATTGCGCGTGCAATTGCTGATTGGGCATTGGCGCGTTCCGAACAATCGCCTTATCGCTTTTACAGCATGTCTGCGCGTATTCGCAAAGAAAGGTCAGATTATTATTCCATCCTTGAACGCACGCAGAAAGGTGGTCTTGATGTCACAGAATGGATTGTATGGTTTTTATCCTGTTTGAATAGAGCAATTAATGACACTGAAACAATGGTGCATTTTGCCTTGCGCAAAGCAAAATTTTGGCAAGATCACGCCTCTTTATCTTTCAATGCAAGACAGACCTTGATGATTAATAAACTGCTTGATGGGTTTGAGGGGAAACTGACAAGTTCTAAATGGGCGAAGATTGCGAAATGTTCGCAGGATACGGCGACACGCGATATACAAGATTTAATTACCAAGTCTGTATTGCGCAAGGAAGCCAGCGGTGGGCGCAGTACAAGTTATATACTTGCTTCTTAAATCCCCTCCAACAATTCTGCGGCGGTGGTATTGAGGGCTTTGGCGATTTTGATAAGCGTCACCACGGTCATGTTCTTGCCTGTCTCGTGGCGGGCGTAGGTTGCGGGTTCAAGGCCATGCTCGAATGCGAATTTCAGGCCGCTGGAGAAACCCAAGGCGATGCGGCGTTCACGGATGCGTGCGCCGATGATCTTCAGCTTGTCGGCATCGCTGGTGGTGATGCGCTTCTTTGCCGCAGGTGTTGCTTTTGATGTGGTGGGTTTCTTAGCCATAGTGCGTGTTTCTGTCACAAAGCAAAAGAACACACGCGCCTAAAGCAATGCGATAAATGAGAGTGTATATAATAATGTGTATATTTACACTTGCATATATGCACATTGCTAAAATCTGCATTCACTCTCAAATACCATACTTTCATGAATATTTACTCTCCCGATCTTGATGCGACATTCGTGCAAGATATTGATGATGAGAATTTTGAGCAGAATGATGGCAGCTTGCCGCGTTTTGTTTTTCTCATGTTACGACTGGTTGGTTTTGGTTACGCGGAATGGGTGCAATCGGCACATTGTCCCCTGCCAGAATTTGTGAAAAAAACTATTCCGCAGTTGGATGATGCCACTTTTTGCGCTGCGAACAGGGCGATGGTGGTGTCAACGGCGCGGGCATTGTTTGTCTTTTATCCAGCATATCAAAACTGGCTGTGCAATGTATCGTCACGCCATGCGTTGGCTTCGCAAGCGGAATGGGATAAGTACCGCTTTCTCTCTGCACCCATCGACCAGATCAAAGGTCTTTGTAAAACCAGCAAAGCACGGATGCGCGAACAGGGCATATTTTCATTGCATCAGTTATTACTTACTCTTACTTACCCCGAAATAAGAATGCTGGGGCTGTGGACTGCAACCGAAGCGGAACGACTGATGCCAAGTTTGATTGCGATGCACATGATACCTGCAGCTGAACATCGTCAGTTGATTATCACCGCCGATGAAGTATTCGATTACACGCATGACCTGATCGGCTGATATGAGACGGTATAAGAACAAACAAGTAGAAACAAAAACAGAAATGTACCGCACTTGTATTTATACTCGACAAGGCCGTAAACAAAAATCCGATACCTCACGCCCGCATGATTGCGACGGGTGTTGCTGCCTTTTTTGTTTGACGCGGCATTCGGTACTGTTCGTGCCATTACATGGCAGTGTTTCACATGAAAAATACACTCATGGAGCAAAAGAAACGAGGACCGAAGATCAAGGCGATTGATGCGGGAATGCAACACGATCTCAAACAGATCGGCGCGGCGTTGCGTCGTTTACGCAAGGATGCGGGATATTCAAGTCACGAGGCATTTGCGTTCGATCACAATTTCGCCCGTGCGCAATATCTCGCATACGAACATGGGCGCAACATGCAGATTTCCACACTCATCACCATCCTGCGTTGCCACGGCCTGACGCTGGGTGATTTTTTTGCGATGGTGGAGGAGATACATTGAGAAGGCTATCGCGCAACAACCAGCTTGTCGCGGATAAGAACTTCATCACCATTGCTGACAGACCAGAGATAGATGCCAGTATTGATATTTTCAGAAAGTGTGAAGCGTCGTTGAATGTCACCCGCCTGTAAATTTTCAGTGTAAACGATACGCCCCGCGCTGTCAAAAATGCGGAATGTGCCGCCTTCTGGCAGATCGTAAGTGAGGTTAAATTGATCTTGAATTGGATTAGGCGTGATTTTGATGCCTGTATAGTCTGCGGGAATCACTGGCGCGGTCGGGCGCGGCGGTACGTTGGTCGTATCGCAATCAAGGCAGATCAGCGAGAAGTCATCGACAAAGTAATACGCACCACCACCCGTCGGGAAGAAACGGCATATCGTAAGGTTGCTGGTATCTGGTGTGCCGATGGTCATGTATTTTTCTCCACCTTCCGCAATAAACGTATCGCGCACAGCCACCCAATTCAAAGTATCTATCAGGCATTGTCCAGACTGTCCGCCCGCATCATAAGTGCCAAGGACAAACTGGAACGGATCATTGGGATTAAAGTTTTTCAAGCGGTCTTGCGTGAAGGCTGCACCAACACGATCAAAGCCAAAATAAGACCAGTTGGATAACAAGGCATGATATTCAAAGGCGTAAGTCTTACCAGCTTGCAATGTGTCCAACAATTCTGTTGCGATATATTCTATGCCAACATCGACGAATATCCCCATATAGGCTGTCCCATCATGTGCCGCGCGGTTACCGTCATTCATGATGTTTGTATAGTTATAATTTCCCCAACGGTTAAAAACATTGTTTGCTGTTGTCCACGATAAAGGATATTGGGTGAAAGAATTGATACCAACAAAACTGCTGTCAACGTAATCAGGACTGCCAAGACTGTTAGGCGAATACCAATACTTCGGTACACAGGCCAGCGGCGATGTTGCAAGTGTATCTTTTTCCTCCAGACTGGGGTTGGGGATAAGATTCGGTTGGGCAAAGCCAGTGACGGCACATAACAACCAACTGAGTAAAAAGATATATTTTTTCATTGCACATGAAAAAGTGGAATGGCGGCGCGCCGCCATTCCTTATATAAAAATATCATTATTTTCAATGATCCAGTAGAATCATGCGTTCAGTTTTCATCAATATATCTTGATGAAATATACAAATCATGTAGACTCCCGATGGCAATGCACTGGTGTCAACCAACAGCATTCCATCTGAAATCTTGGTGATTTGCCCTGAAATTTTCCGACCGTCGAGATCGTATATTTCGGTGCGTATATTCTCGATACTTGCGTTCTCAATCTGAATATAAACCTGTGTGGTAGCAGGATTGGGGAACAGGGTTGTGACAGGTGCGGACGCTGTTTCATTTTCTGCAACCGACTGGCGCAAGCCTGATTCAGTTGCCGCGAAATCATCGACTATTAAACCAAGTAAAACCCGTGCTCCGTAAACGGCATTTCCACCTAGTACGGGGTTTTGCAGAGCAATTGTCCAAAGCTGTGCGGTATCGGCAGAGCTGAATGCGCGATGACCCGTCATCCAGTATTGGGCATAGATATTCAAAACAACCTGCGCGTTTTCCTCGGCAGTGTTGGCAGGAACAGATCCGCCGGTGAAGGTTGCTATTGTTGTCGTATCGCCTTGACTTGCGGCATTTTCGGCATCAATCAATTCATCCCAATTATCAGCTTCGCAAGCAGCAAAGAAACTCTGGTAACGCGCATCGTCGGGCGTGCCAAGAGTGAGCCAGTGCGGGTTTTCACGCAAAGCCGTATAGGCTTGCTTAATCAAATAGTATTCCTGTTCGACATTAAAAATATTTGCATCAATATCGTTGAGGATTGCGCCGACCTGCTGATCGCGTTTCACATCTTCGCTTTGTGCTAACAAAAACAGGCCGCAGATATTATTCCCATTTGAGCCAAAAACAAAACCTGTGACTAAATTACTCGGTATCGGGCTGTCATGCCAAAGTGTACCGATTGTTACATCGCCTCTAATGTCAACGCTAACACTGTTATTGAATACGTTGCCTGTCAGTTCGATATTCTGGTTTTGCGGGTTGATAATTTGGTCGCCAATATCAGCAATTGCCGTAGGCGAAGATGATCCCTTGAAGTAGCCGCCATGATAGCAGGTGTTGAATGTATTACAGGCCAGCGTGCTGCCACTGCACATATCAAGTGCAAGAATACCGCTGCCCATCCGATCAAATACATTGTCTGAAACAATCGATCTTGCGCTGTTTTCAAGACTGACACCGCGCAGATATTCGATCATCGGGAGTACCGGAAGCGTAGTGCTTGTCTTTGTTACATAGTTTGTATCTACCCTGATATCCTTGCAATAGTTCAAGCGAATGCCGTAGTGAACACCATGACCACCCGACGGTGGGGCATTATAAAAGCTATTGGCTTTGGCAAATTGAATGGTATTGTTGGTAACAAATGCACCGTTGAACGCTTTGATATTGGTGAGCGCGATACCTGCCTTGACGCGGGCAATCAGGTTGCTGTCGATCAGCAGTGTCACGGGTGACATGACAACATTCGCAACATAAATGCCAATGCCTTGTTGCAAAGTGTTATTCACGCCCGACTGCTGGATGTTGTTTTGCAGGATGCTGATGCTGGCGTCAGGTATTTCGATCATTTGAATCGCTGTTTGGAAGCGATAGGCATACAGCTGATTGGTGATGGTGTTGCCCGAAAGGCTGATCGTGCGCAGCGGGCATGACAGTACTTCGATACCGACGGCTGACGTGCCTGACATCAGGTTGTTGTGCGCATACAGGTCGGTGTGATCGCGGGCTGAAACAGGGATGCGGCAGGTGTCGAACGTACAAGCCTCGCCCGCATTGAAGCCGCCAACAGTGGTTTTGATGGTGCTGAACACGGGATTCTTCGTGCCTTCTGCAAGTATGGCGTGACCGCTGATGATGCCATGCGGTGTACCAAAATCAATGCGTCTGAAATGGCAGTTCTGCACGTTGACATTCGAGTGCATGGCATGGATGCCGACATTAATGCGACGGAAGGTATTTGCCGTTGCGACTGATGTGGGGTCACCGATGGTAATGTCGGCATTGGTTTCAATGCGGATGGCTTCAAGGGTGCGGACGATGTTGCTCGGCAGTGTCGGGAACGCAGGCAGAAACGCGCCATTCATGGTGAACAGCGAACCGCGCACCGTACCTGTGTGCGTCTGGTAATATTGCTTGACCTGAATATCATAGACGTTGTTTTGCAGTGTGGAATTTTCAACGTAATAGTGCCCGCCCGCAAGAGATACGATGCCGTTCTTGGATTGCTGAATCAGGCTGTTGTTTTTTACAATGACACTGGCGGAATTACCATGCACATAAATTCCATCCCACATCATATCGCAGGTGGCGGCAACACGGCTATTGTCGAATGTGAGGCTTTGTCCTGCAAGAACATCAAGCACTGCATTAGTGCCAGGATTCACCGAAGGGCAATTGACAAATTCAAACGGCACATCGACGGTAAAAATACCGTTGATAACAATATCGTTTGGCGGTGCTGATGTGAAAGTGTTGCCGCTGATAAAGGGAGCAAGCAAGGGGTCGGACAGTACCGATGAAGCGGTGCGGTTGTTCAGGTATATTTTTCCTGTTGTGTTGCTTGTTGAATAGGGCTGACCAATATTGCAGCATCCCGCAACAAAAATGGTATCACTATTGGTGCAATCAAGCGGGAAACTCGACACATAAAGAATGAGTGAACCGCCATTCGCGCTCCAATTCACATCAATGGAACAACCGTTCGCAGAAACCGTGCCTGTGCCGCCAATCACTTGCCATGTATAAATCATGTTCGGGTCGCAGGGCGCGGAATAAGTGATTGTGCCGTTACCGCAGTTGTTGACAGGACTGCCGCTGATGGTGGCATCTGGAGGGAAAGGTGCAGTCACATATTGCGAAAAGGTGCTTTGTGTGCCGTCACTCAGCGTAATCGTAAGCGTCACCAGATAAGGCGTTCCTGGCGTTGTAAAGTTGTGCCAAACGCTTTGTCCGGCTGCGGTGTTGTAAATGCCTGAAGCCGCATCGCCGAAATTCCAGTTCCACGCAACAATATCACTCGGGCAAGTGCTGGCATCGTCAAAGCGGACGCGGCAATCGTTGTTGAATGTGAAATTTGCTTTTGGTCCGAAATGGATGATTTGCGAAACGCTGTCGCGACTGCATCCGTCCCACACCACAAGGGAAACGGTGTGTGTGCCGCCTGTGAAAGGCGGATAATAAAATGGATGCGAGTTGTCGAAGCTGATCATCGAATCGCAATCAGTTATGCTGGCCGAGCTGACACAGTTCGCATAGGGAATACCGTCAACGTAAAACTGAATATGTTGCAGATCGACACCCGAAGAATAAAGCCGCAGGGTATCAGACAGGCAAGCGTTTTGGCCTGTGACAGAAAGGTTAGCTTGTATAGGTGCTTTGACTTCAAACGCTATTTCTACGCCGCCAAGCAGTGTGTAGGGTTGTGTCGTATCTGGCCGCCAGAAATAA
>CALRTD020000069.1:0-12908 GCA_943371015.1 Synechococcus sp. UW140
GGCTTCTTGCGATGTATTTACCGTTTGCTGCAACGAGCTTCCTTTCAGCAATCGCATTTCAACAGCAAAGTCACCTTCTTCAAGAGTCGGAATAAATTCGCCGCCAAGTGTTCCGAAAAGCAGCACAGCGCCAACCAGCAAAACAACCGCAGTACTTATAATGGCAACCGGTTTGCGCAGCGCACGATCAAGCAAGGGCAGAAACGCTTTTCGCACAGCACCAATCATGCGGTCGGAAAGGGTGTGTTTACCGGTTATTTTTTTACTCAGCAGCAGCGATGAAACGACAGGAACATAGGTGAGCGAAAGAATAAATGCGCCGAGAATGGCATACGCCACAGTTTCGGCCATCGGGCGGAACATCTTCCCTTCAACACCAGACAGGGCAAGGATTGGAAGGTAAACGATCAGAATAATCAATTCCCCAAAAACAGCCGAACGCATCAGTCGTTTTGCCGACGACTCTACTTCATGATTCATTTCATCCTGAAGCAAACGACCGGGCTGCCGCAGTTGCAAATGATGCAGCGTTGCCTCAACAATAATTACAGCCCCGTCAACAATTAATCCGAAGTCAATTGCGCCCAAACTCATCAGGTTGCCAGATACGCCCGTCAGTACCATCATGCCAATGGCAAACAGCAGTGAAAGCGGAATTACTGAAGCAACAACCAGTCCGGCGCGAAGATTACCAAGAAAAAGAATCAGCACAAAAATTACAATCAGCGCACCTTCAAACAAGTTGGTAATAACCGTACTTACTGATTTGTCAACCAATCGGGTTCGGTCGAGAAAAGGAACAACGCTTATTCCTTCGGGCAATGTAGTGTTGATTTGTGCAATGCGCGTTTTAACCAGCTCAATAACCTGCGATGAGTTTGCTCCTTTCAGCATCATTACTACAGCGCCAACGGCTTCGCCTTTTCCGTCAATGGTCATTGCGCCGTAGCGTGTGGCGCTTCCGAAGGTTACGCTGGCCACATCGCGTAAGAGCAGCGGTGTTCCGTTTTCGTTTTGACGAATGAGTACGCTGGCAATGTCTTCGGGACTACCGAAAAGTCCTTCGCTGCGGATGAACCAGGCTTTCGGTTCTTTGTCGATGTAGGCGCCGCCGGTGTTCTGGTTGTTGTGTTCGAGTGCCGAGAAAATATCGGCGAACGAAACATTCATTGCACGAAGCTTATCGGGGTTTACAGCAATTTCATACTGCCGGAGATGTCCGCCAAAACTGCTTACCTCGGCCACGCCTTCAACACCAATCAACTGCCGGCGCACCTGCCAGTCTTGTATCGTGCGCAGGTCCATTGCCGTGTAACGGCTTTCGTAGCCGGGTTTCACGTTAAGGGTGTATTGGTAAATTTCGCCGAGGCCGGTAGTAACGGGTGCCATTTCCGGAATTCCGGTACCGGGCGGAATAGCAGACCGTGCTGCCGGCAACCGTTCGCTTATTTGTTGTCGTGCCCAGTAAATTTCTGTTGATTCGGAAAACACAACCGTAACCACCGATAATCCAAAGCGTGAAACCGAACGGATTTCGGTAATGCCGGGAATGGTAGCCATGGTTTGTTCAACCGGAAATGTAATGAGCCGCTCTACTTCCTGCGCCGCCAGCGAAGGTGTAACGGTGATAATTTGTACCTGATTATTGGTAATATCGGGAACGGCATCAACCGGAAGCCGTGTAAGCGACCATGTTCCCCAGGCAATGAGAGCCAGTACAAACAGCCCTATTGCCAGTTTGTTCCGCATCGAAAAGCGGATAACTGCGTTTAACATAACAATGGAATTATTCAGAATGTTACAGAATGATGCCGGAGAGCACAATGCTTCCGGAATTCTTCAGTGCAATCAATTCAGAATTTTGGCGGCTGCCAAACAGATGAAGAACAGCCTTCCGGAATGAAGGACAGTACAGGCGTGCTGTGCTCGGGATGCACAAGCGGAACCATCAGACACAACTGGTTAGGAACAGGCTGGTCGATGGGAATTTCAAGAATATGGTGGTTGTGGTTGCCCTGAAACGGTAACTGATCGTGGCTGTGCGAGTGTGTTGCATTGCCCAAGTAATGCTCGTTCAGGAAGTCAAGAAACGATAATTCCGGGCGCTGGCTGCTGTGTTCTGTGTAATGATCAAACAACATCGGCAACTTCAAAAACTCATGTGCCTCAGTTGTTCCGCTGAGGAAGATGAAAATGAAGAACCAGGCGAAGACGCGTTTCATGGTAGTTAACAAATGTAGGAAAATTCAGAACAGAAAGTACGGCTGTGCAGAAAAGCGGAATTGCCGGTACAAATTACATTGGGGAAACCATTGGCTTGGTAGCGAAAGTTACATTTGCACCAAATTTAATACGCAAAGCATGTCGTTACCGTGGATCGAAGACGAAACATTCAGCACTGTTGATTTTACAAAAGCAGCTCCGCAAAAAGCGCATTACGAACATTGCACGTTCGATGGCTGTAATTTTTCCGATGTAAATATTTCCGGCTTTGTGTTTTCTGATTGTTCGTTTGCCAATTGCAATTTCAGTATGGCAAAAATTGATCAGACGTCGTTTCGTGAAGCAATGTTTGACGGGTGCAAAATGCTGGGACTGGGCTTTGAACGATGCAGTGCATTTTTACTCAGCATGAAGTTTGCCAACTGTGTACTCGATCATGTTTCGTTTCAGCGGCTGGCGTTACCCAAAACAAGTTTCAGCAAGTGCAGCCTGCGCGGTGCCGATTTTTCAGGAGCAAATTTCAGCGCGGCATCTTTCGCGGATTGCGATTTGGCCGACGCTGTTTTCGATGCAACCCATCTGGAGAAAGCCGATTTCCGCAGCGCGTTTAACTATTCTATTGATCCCGAAAATAACGTGCTCAAGAAAGCGCGGTTTTCGGTTTCGGGGTTGGAGGGTTTGTTGCTGAAGTATAATCTGGTGATTGAGTGATTTGGGTTTTTGTTTTAAACCTTCGAGGGTATAAAACCAAACCTTCGAGGTTTCAAAAACCTCGAAGGTTTAAAAACAAAAATCGCGAAGGTTTAAAAACAAAAACCCCGAAGGTTTGATAGACTAGAAAGTTTTATAAACCAGCCCCCAGCCATTCCGCAAACGCTGTCAGGCCGCTAACACAAAATTCCGCTTTCCGTCCCTCTGGAATTTCCTCTCCAACAAACACAGCAAACATTCCGGCGTTAGCCGCAAATTCCAAATCGCTGCCCGAATCGCCAACCATGATGCTGCGCGAGAAATCGATTTCCGGGAAATCTTCTTTTGCTTTCAGGGCCATACCAATTCCGGGTTTGCGCATGGGCGAATTTTCGCGGCTCAGTTGCGGGGCAAAGTAAACGGCATCCACCTTTGCTCCGGCAGCTTCAAAACCGGCATGCATTTTTTGGTGTACCGCAGCAAGATCCGCTTCGGTGTAAAGCCCTTTTCCAATGCCTTGCTGATTGGTAACAACCACAATGCGTCCGAAGCGTTTTGCAAACGCAGCAGCAGCCTCGGGAACGCCGGGCAGGAACTCAAATTCATCAGGGTGCTTTACATAGTCGTCAACCAGACGATGATTAATTACGCCGTCGCGGTCTAAGAACAGCGTCCATGTTTTGTCAATAGCAGCAGGGTTCAGCATAGCGGTGCAAAGCTACAAAGCTGCTTTAAGTTTTTTGAAAGCAATTTTAGGATCATTTGGGCGCACCTCAGTACCAATGTGGTTAAAAAAGCAGAGTATTCCGAGGCGGGCTCTCGGCTGTAGCTGCACGCCGCAACGCATGTGCTGCTGGCGCTCCGGGGGCTTCCTCCTCGCTGCCGCAGCACAAACGCCGCGCCGCACAGGCTGCCGCCTCCATCCCTTGCGCACATTCTAAACAAAACAGGCATCCGGGAAACCGGATGCCTGTTTGCAAATCAGCGAATCAAAACGATTAAAATACCACAACCTGCCGCACGGTTTGTGTTTGTTTTCCGGTTAAGCGAATCATGTAGGTGCCTGAACCGGTTGTTGTAAGATCAATTACATTCCGGTAACGGCCGCTGAATACGCCAAGCTGTTCTTCATAAACGCGCTTACCATCGGCCGAGAAAATACTGAGCACATAATCATCCTGCGCATCAACATCAAACAGCAGCTCAAAAATACCGTTGTTCGGATTCGGCTGCAGGTTGAAGAAACGCGGCGCAGCTTCTGCAATTCCGTTTACCAGCACCGGTTGCGACTCATCAGACGAGCAGCCGAGTGTGTTGCTGGTGATGAGTGTGTACAAGCCAACTGAAGTAGCCTGGTAGGTTTGCGATGTAGCTCCCGCAATCGCAACGCCGTTTAAATACCACTGATAAAACTGTGCCGACACCGAGCTTGTAAGCGTAAAGCCATTTACAAGAATAGTAGGTGTAAGCAGCGGCGGATAAACAGTAACCGGGCGTGTTGTTGTTGTTACGCATCCGCTGGCATCTGTTGCGGTAACGGTAAATGTTGTTGTATAAGTTGGGAAAATAAGCACACTGTCGTCGGCAGCAAATGGTTGCAGCAATTGCGAGGGTTGCCAGTTGTAGCTGTGTGCCGGATTGCTTGCTGCAAGCACAATCGACTCGCCAACGCAGATTGATTGTGTTGTGTTGAGTGTAAATGCAGGCAAAGCAAGTGCAGTTGCTGTAACGGTGTCTGTTGCAGAGCAGCCCTGACCATCCGTTACAGTTACTGTAAATGTTGTGGTATTTGCAAGCACCAGTGATGGCGTGGCAACTGTGCTGTCGCTTAAACCGGCGCCGGGGCTCCAGCTGTAAACTGTTCCGCCGCTTGCGCTGAGCTGTATTGAACTGTTGTCGCACACCGCAGTATCTGCTGATGTTGTAATTGCCGGACTGCCAAGCACGGTTATGGTTTGCTGCACAGTATCGCTGCCGAAGCTGTTTGAGGCAATAAGTTCAACAGTGTAAGTGCCGGGTGTATTCCATGTGGCTGCAGCTTGCGGTGTGCTTGCGGTGGCCGGATTGCCGCCGGTGAACGTCCAGCTGTAAGCAGTTGCGGTTGGAGCAGAAGCATCGGCAAACACAACAGGAGAACCGGCGCAGGCTGTTTGTGCTGTAAATGCTGCAACAGGTGCTGCAGTTGCTGTTCCGTTCAGGTTAATGTTGTCGATGTAAAGATTGTTGCCGTTGCGCCCGCGGTTGCGGAAACGGATCATTACAGACGAGTTGCCTGCGTAGCTGTTCAGTGAAACAACTTCGTTGCGCCACTGGGCGGCTGTTGGCACAAAGGCCGATGTTTGCTGTGATGCTGTTGAAAGTGTGTTTCCGCCTTTGATGAATACCTGTGTCCAGCTTGCGCCGCAATCGGTTGAGACAAGAACTTCCAGTGTATCGCTGCGCGATGAACTGTAGCGTGCATAAGCCACATCAAACGAAAGCTGCGGAGAACTCACCGCATTCAGGTTAAAGCCCGGCAACTGCAGCATATCCTGGTCGCCCTGAGCGTTGCTGTTGTAGTTGTAAAACACGGCACTGCCGGCATTGTTGTTTCCGCTTGTGCTGCGTGCCCAAAAGAGTGAAGGATTTCCGCCATTCACAGCAGTTATTCCGGCGGGCATAAATGCTGCCGAAACAAAATCTTCGCTGTAGGGCAGGGGCTGTGCGCCGCTTACTACAATGTAGCTTGTGCGGGTGGTGGTAGCGCTTCCTGCTGCGTTGCTTGCTGTTAGTGTTACAGCATACACGCCCGGTGCAGCGTAGGTTACACTCGGATTTTGTGCGGTTGATGTTGAGGGTGTTCCGCCCGGGAACGACCAGCTCCACGAAGTGGGTGCGTGTGTAGAAAGGTCGGTGAAGACCGCTGCTGTATTCACACAAATCTGCTGTGAGCTTACACTGAAATCGGCAAGCGGAGCCAGCAGCGAGGGATCAATGGCGCACTCCCAAACACCGCGGCCATATGTTGAAATGCGAAGTGTTTGTGTGGGCTCAAAAACTTCCATATCGCTTACCGGGGCATGCGGAAGTCCTGTGAAATAGGGCATCCATGTGGAAGTATTGTCGGTGCGGTAATACACGCCAACATCACAACCAATAAACACAAGTCCGTTTCCGGTGCCCGGAACAGCAGCGCCGCAGGTAGCCGGAAGATTGGGCAAACCAGTTGAAATATTTGTATAGGTTGTTCCGGCATCGGTACTCACCACAACTTTATTTGCTGCAACGTATCCCGATAAAGTAAGCCAGATGCGTTTTTCATTGTGGGGATCAACAATAATGCGTGAAATGGAAATGCCGCCGGTAATCAAATTACCTGTAACGTTCTGCCAGTTCTGGCCTCCGTCGGTACTGCGGAAAATTAGATTGCCATTGGTTGCATACAGATAAAGTGTGTTTGAAGGAGCAACTTTTATATCCGTAAGATCGGCACTGTTAGGCATATTGCCCAACTGAAACCAGTTGCTGCCTCGGTTATTAGATTTAAACAATTGGCCATAACCGGCATACAAAACATCGGGTTGTACAGGATCCTGAATCCACGGTGTAACCCAGCCCCCGGTGCCAATCAGTCCGTTGGTGATGCCGGTGAAGTTATTGCCGCCGTTGGTGCTTCGGTAAAAATCGCCGTAGTATAACTCACCATACATCACGCTGTTGTTGGTACGGTCAATAAAGCAATCCATGCCATCGCCGCCAAGTACTTCCTCGTAGTTTGAGCCGCTTTTAAGATTGGTGCCGTTGTCCTGATGGCCTGTAATGAGCAGGTCGCTGCTGGTGGCAGAAATACCGAGGCGGTAAATTTGGGCAATGCCCATGTTAGCACTCAAATCGCTCCAGTTTCCGCCACCGTCGTTGGTAAAGAATACACCGCCGTCGTTGCCAGAATACACAGTGCCAAGTGTTCCCGGAACAAAAACAAGGTCGTGAATATCGGCATGCACGTAAGGCACGCCGCCGCCGCCGTACCAGTGGCCGTTAAGATTCCAGTTTACTCCACCATCGTCAGAACGCCAAATATTTACACCGCCGGTATACACAATGTCTTCATCAACCGGCGATACTGCAATGGCAAGATCATACCATGCTTGTCCGTCGGTATCACCGCCCGAAGGATCCCAGCCCAGCAGGTTGGGCGAAGAAGCCCGGTTTACAAAGCTTTGTCCGCTGTTGTCTGAGCGATAAATACCCTCAAAACCGTTGCTGCCGCTTGCTCCGGCAAGGACATATACAACAGCAGGATCGGCCGGAGTTACACCAATTGCCATGCGCGCAACGATGTTTGCCTGCGGAAGTCCGGTGGTAACTTGTGTCCAGTTTGCGCCTCCGTTTGTGGTGACATAAAAGCGTGTTCCGGCAATGTAAATGGTGTTCGGATCGCCGGGCTTCATTTCCATGTCTTTTGCGCCAAACTGAGATACCTGAAGCCAGGTCGTACCGGCATTGGTGGTTTTATAAATACCAACCGATGTTGCTGCGTAAACAATATTTGTATTGGTTGGATCAATCAGTACGCGGGCAATACGGCGGGTTTGACTGGGAGCAAACACAAGTCCGGTTTGTGCCCAGGTAACTCCGCCATCGGTTGATTTCAGAATGCCGATGCTGTATGTATCGCCGGCGTCGTTATCGCCGGTGGCGAGGTACAGGATGTTCGGATTTGTGGGATCAATAGCCACATCCGAGCACCCGATCCGTGCCTGAAAATCGGTGAGGCAATTCCAGTTCTGCCCGCCGTCGGTAGTTTTCCATAATCCGCCCGCAGGTGCACCGGCATAAATTATATTGGTATTGGTTCCGTCGAAACGCACGCAATTAATGCGTCCTGCTCCGCCGAAAGAAGGAGCGCCAACCGGCCCAACAAACGACCACGAAGGCGTTGTAGAGGCCGAGCGCATTACCGATGCGTAGTACTGTGCTTGTGCGGCAGCATTGGTGTTCAGGTAATCCTGAAAACGCAGGTAGGTTGTTGATGGCAGCGAAATATCGCCCGAGGGAGCAACCCGCGGTTCAGTAAACCACTCCCAGCGTTTGTAATGAAACCACGTGCCGTCAAGCTCTTCGCGTTCGCCGGCATTTCGGTTTTGCATCTGGCCGCGTTCGCGAAGCATCTCTGCCTCGCGTCCGCCCCAAGCGGAGTCGAATGCGTGCTGAATAATATAAAAGCTGGTTCCCGGAATCATCCGCTGCTGTTGCCAGTTGTCGGATGCCGGTGTTTGCGCAGAAAGAATTGCAGCAGAGAAAAGTCCTGTGGTCAGCAGAACGAATTGTTTTGTTGTCATTGGCGTGCATTAATGAGCACCACAATATCGGAAATACTAACAGATTAGGTTAATTAATTCTTTGGCCGTTAGATATATGTTTAACGGCAATTGCCGGATAAATGGTGATTGCTGAACAAACTCAGTCTGTTCTTGCGCGCAGCACACCGGTTGTTGGGGTAAATTCTCTGATAACCGGGGCTTTTCGCTTTCTTCCGCCACCAGAAGGGTTTTCAATCCGTTCATAGGTAAGCGCATTCATATATACCTCATGAAAGGTTTTCGATCTTTTGTTTGATCGTGATGAATAAGGTTGTGTATCATACATGTGAAAATCGGGCCGGCTTTGACCGCTTCCGGCAAATGCCTCGAGGGTAATATTATCTGTACCGTCTTTTGCTATTACTGCCGCTGCATGATAAGGATATTCATCAGACCCGTCTATCGATTTCCCCGGCATTACGGTGGGTATTATGGCATACGCTTCACCAATGTTCGGGTTTGTAGCCTCATTTTCATACCAATTGGAATCTAGCGCAATCTCATTATTTTTTTTGTACGTATTGCCGAATAGGTAACCGCTCCCCTTGCCTGTGCCGGGAGCGAGTAACTCAGCTCTGGTAGAACTTTTTTTGGTGCTCTTGACAAGAAGTTCAGACAGCCCAAGGCAGTCATTTACAAATCCATTAGAATCATCAGCATAATAATGATAGGCGGTATAAGTCTTTGATTTATACACCTCCTTATCTCCCGAAGCAACGATCTGTTTGCCGCGGCTGCCAATTGTTGCGCCCGATTTTACATAGAGTTTTTCAACGTCGTCTCTTTTTATGTAATAGTCTTCGTTTTCCGAAATTTTTTTTCTTTTAACCTGCTTGTACAGCTGCGCCACCGCCGGAAACGAAGTACCAGCTCCCTTCACAGAAGAATGTGCAGCTGCACGACTTACAACCTGAGTGTTTTGTTTTTCGTTTTGCATGCTAAAAACTAAAATACACCTTTTATCCCTTACATGATCAGGTAGTAATACCCTAAAACAAACCGCCCCGGACATTACATCCGGGGCGGTTCATCTTGCAGGGTATCGGGCGCAATTAATTTACGATGGTGCGAATCACCGTTTCGTTTTTCGGACTTCTCAGGCGCACCGAGTAAACACCGGCTCCGTATTCGCGAATACGCATTTCGCGGCGGTACTGACCTGAGAAATTGGTAAGATTTTCGGCATATATACGCTGACCAAGTGCATTGTAGATTTCAAGCACATAGTCATCGGCAATTGCTGTTTTGATTTCGATCACAAACTCTCCGTTGTTTGGATTCGGAGCGATCACAAACAAATCTTCAACTGGCGAAAGAGCTTCTGCATCAGTAATCACAATTGGCTGCGATTGTCCGGAAGAACAACCAATCACGTCAAACACTTCCACCGTGTATGATCCGCCTTGTGTTACGGTATAGCTCTGTGATGTTGCACCGGCAATCGGGTTTCCGTTGAGATACCACTGATAGCTTGATCCGGTTACTGTAGAAGTAAGCACATTGGCACTGTTGGTAATAGAAGGAAGTGCAGGAGGTGTACCAACTGTAACTGTAACCAGAGCCGTGTTGCTGCAATTGTTGGCATCAGTTCCGGTAATGGTATAGGTAGTAGTTGCCGACGGGCTAACAGACTGACTTGAGCCAGTTGTATTGCCCGGCATCCAGTTGTAGGTGTTTGCTCCTGATGCGGTAACGGTGGTAATTCCTCCCGGGCAAATAGCTGCATTGCCGGATGTTGTAATTGTTGGCAGCGCATTCACTGTTACAGCAACCGTTGTTGTGCCAATGCAGTTGTTGGTATCGGTACCGGTTACGGTGTAGGTTGTGCTGGCAGCAGGAGTTACATTCACCGATGAACCGCTGAGGTTACCCGGCACCCAGCTGTAGGTTGTTGCACCACTTGCGTTAAGAGCAGTACTGCTTCCAGCACAAATTGCGGCATTGTTGCTTGTGGCTGTAATTGCCGGACCCGCGTTCACGGTTACAGCAACAGTTCCGGTAGAAGAGCAGTTGTTGACATCAATACCCGTAACGGTGTAGGTGGTTGTGGCCGAAGGCGTAACCGAAACCGATGTGCCGCTAAGGTTACCCGGCATCCAGTTGTAAGTTGATGCCCCGCTTCCGCTTAGTGTTGTGCTGTTGCCATTGCAGATACTTGCTGCAGATGTTGTTGCAGTTACGTTTGGCAAAGCATTTACAGTTACAGCAACAGTTCCGGTAGATGTGCAGTTGTTGGCATCGGTACCGGTTACGGTATAGGTTGTTGTCGCCGACGGAGTAACCGAAACCGAAGAACCGCTTAAGTTACCCGGCATCCAGTTATAAGTTGCTGCACCGCTGCCGCTGAGCGTTGTGCTGCTGCCATTGCAAACAGCAGTATTGGCTGAAGCAGCAGTTACGCTGGGCAGGTTGTTAACGGTTACTGTAACTGTGGCTGTATTCTGGCAGCCGGGGCCGTTTAAACCGGTAACTGTGTAGGTAGTTGTTGCTGTTGGAGTAACCGAAACCGAAGCACCGCTCAGGTTTCCGGGCATCCAGGTGTAAGTGTTTGTGCCGCTTGCAGTAAGTGTTGCACTGCTGCCGTCACAAACAGCGGTGTTTGCTGTAGATGCGGTTACTGTGGGTTGACTGCCTACGGTTACTGTAACGGTAGAGGTGTTGGTGCAACCGGTTGCAGAGTTTGTTCCTGTTACCGTGTAGGTAGTTGTAACAGTAGGTGTTCTGGTAATTACAGCACCGTTTATGTTGCCCGGCATCCAGTTGTAGGTGTTGGCACCGCCGCCGCTGAGTGTAACAGTATTTCCGGTACAAATGCTCGTACTTGATGCTGTTGCGGTAACGTTTGGCAATGCATTCACGGTAATGGTGCGTGTCTGCGTATTGGTGCAGCCTGTAACAGTATTTGTTCCTGTAACGGTGTACGTTGTAGTGGCTGTCGGGTTCACGGTTACAGAAGTACCGCTGAGGTTACCCGGCATCCAGTTGTATGTATTTGCACCGCCTCCGGTGAGTGTTGTGCTGCTGCCCGCGCAAATTGTAGTGTTTGCTGTTGTGGCAGTAACCGTAGGCAATGTATTTACCGTAATGGTGCGCGTTTGTGTATTGGTGCAACCAGTAACCGTGTTTGTTCCGGTAACGGTGTACGTTGTGGTGGCTGTTGGATTCACCGTTACAGAAGTGCCGCTGAGGTTGCCCGGCATCCAGTTGTAAGTATCTGCACCGCCTCCGGTGAGCGTTGTGCTGCTGCCCGCGCAAATTGTAGTGTTTGCTGCTGTGGCAGTAACTGTTGGCAATGTATTTACTGTAATGGTGCGCGTTTGTGTGTTGGTGCAGCCGGTTACAGTGTTTGTTCCTGTAACGGTATAGGTTGTTGTAGCAGCCGGACTAACAGTTACAGATGTTCCGCTCAAGCTGCCGGGCATCCACGCATAGGTGTTTGCTCCCGATGCAGTGATGGTTGTGCTTCCTCCTGTACACAGCGATGTGTTGGCTGCTGTGGTGGTAACGGAAGGCAACTGATTAACCGTAATGGTGCGCGTTTGTGTATTGGTGCAGCCGGTTACGGTATTTGTTCCGGTTACGGTATACGTTGTTGTTGCCGTAGGACTCACGGTTACAGAAGTTCCGCTCAAACTTCCGGGCATCCACGCATACGTGTTTGCTCCGCCGCCTGTAAGCGTTGTACTTGCTCCGGCACAAATTGTAGTATTTGCAGCTGTTGCAGTAACGGTTGGCAGTGTGTTTACAGTAATGGTGCGCGTTTGTGTATTGGTGCAACCGGTTACAGTATTTGTTCCGGTTACGGTATACGTTGTTGTTGCAGCAGGAGTAACTGTTACCGGCGATCCGCTGAGACTTCCGGGCATCCACGCATACGTGTTTGCTCCGCCGCCTGTAAGCGTTGTGCTTGCTCCGGCACACAGTGTTGTGTTTGCTGCTGTTGCTGTTACCGTGGGACGCGCATTAACAGTAATTACCTGCGTTGCGTTTGAGCTGCCGTTGATGTTTGTTGCAGTAAGTGTAACGGTGTAAGTTCCTGCTGTATTCCAAATAATACCGGTTGGGTTTTGTGTTGTGGCTGTTGCCGGTGTTCCGCTTGGGAATGTCCAGCTCCAGCTTGTTGGTGTGCCTGTTGAGTTATCAGCAAAGCTTACGGCAGTTCCGGCACACACTGTAGTTGCACTGGGTGTAAATGCAGCAACCGGCCCCGCAGCAGCTTGTCCCTGAATGTTAACGTTGTCAATATAAATGCAGTTGCCGAAGTGACCGCGGTTGCGGAAAGCGACAAGGACATTGGCCTGACCAACATAAGCATTCAGGTTAACGGATTCGTTTCTCCATTGTGCGGCAGCATTCGGAATAAATTCGTTGGTGTTGTCGGCAACGGTGGCCAGCGTTGAGCCGCCTTTCATGTATACCGATGTCCAGCTTGCTCCGCAGTTGGTGGAAACCAAAACCTCCAGCGAGTCGATGTAAGATGCATTGTAGCGCGCATGCGAAACATCAAACGTAAGTGTGCAGTTTTGCATCGAGGCAAACGACATTTTGGGTACCCACATTTCATCACGCGCTCCTGCAACATCTACATTGTAGTTGTCAAAACGAGCACTCCACGAACTGTTTGCTCCGGCATTGTAGCGCTCCCAAAAAACT
>CALRTD020000070.1:0-12780 GCA_943371015.1 Synechococcus sp. UW140
GAGGTGTAACTGTGCGGGGTTCTAGAAATTGCCACAAAGAGGAAACTGATCTGAAAACTATTCTTCTGTTTTTTCCTTTATCGGAGAAAATTCATTCCTCAGAACATAAGTAATAATCAGGAACAGCGGAACGAGCATCATTAATATCAAAAGTCCGTTAAAGAGATTAATATCTGTATTCGAATCAATATAGTTGATCGACAGAATTATCCAAATAACCATTGCAGCCATACTCATGATAAACTGAACAATTACACCGGATTTAACCGACTTAACGGTTGTACTCCATTTCACAAATTTCTTTTCAGCAACAGTTACTTCGTCGAATAAATCCGTTTCCAGCTCAGTTATTTCGTTAAGCAGTAGTGAATGATATCGCATGTTACTGTATTCAAAATATACCCAGAATCCGCTGATCAAAATTCCGGCTGCAATTATTGGAACTCTAATCTCAGGATTGAATATTGACATATAGATGCTGCATAAATAGACCAAAAACAAGAGCACAGTAATCACCAACAAAACAATAAACCTGCGTTGATGTGCTGACTGATGAAACTTGTATCCATCAATCATCAACCGGTAAGTTTCTTTTTTATCTAATGGGGTAGCGAGGTTATTTGACATATTCAAATATAAATAGTTATAACAAAAAAGGAAGCCTACAGAGCTTCCTTTTCATTTATACTAAGACACTGCACTTACGGGCACAGTTGAGATAGTTTTTTATCCTAAATATGTTTTCAGCAAACGACTGCGTGAAGTATGCTTCAAACGGCGAATGGCTTTTTCTTTGATCTGGCGTACTCGTTCGCGGGTGAGATCAAAACGCTCGCCGATTTCTTCGAGTGTGAGCGCATGCTCACCATTGAGTCCGAAGTAAAGTCTTACTACATCAGCCTCGCGGGCGGTGAGTGTTGAGAGCGCGCGCTCAATTTCTTTGCGAAGTGATTCGCTGATGAGTGTGCCTTCGGGACTTGGTGTGTCTTCGCTTTGCATCACATCGTACATGTTGCTCGTGTTCTCATCGCCGGTGGCGAGAGGAGCATCCATAGAAACGTGACGGCCGGTGTTGCGCAATGCCTCTTTTATGTCTTCGGGCGAAAGCTCAAGTGCGGCGGCTATTTCATCGGCACTGGGCTCGCGTTCGTATTCCTGTTCGAGACGTGCAAATGTTTTATTGATCTTGTTGATGGAGCCGATTTTGTTGAGCGGCAAACGCACAATGCGCGACTGCTCAGCAAGAGCCTGAAGAATAGACTGGCGAATCCACCAAACTGCATACGAGATGAATTTGAATCCGCGTGTTTCATCAAAACGCTGAGCCGCTTTGATCAAACCGAGATTGCCTTCGTTAATCAAGTCAGGAAGACTGAGTCCCTGATTCTGATATTGCTTTGAAACCGAAACTACAAAGCGCAGGTTGGCATTTACTAATTTGCCGAGAGCAGCCTGATCGTTCTGTTTAATTTTTCTCGCCAGTTCAACTTCTTCTTCGGCGTTAATCAAATCAACACGGCCAATTTCTTGCAAATACTTGTCAAGCGATGCCGTTTCACGGTTCGTTACTTGCTTGGATATTTTTAGCTGACGCATCATAGGGGCAAGCTAGCACTGTTAGTAAAATAGGTAGGCAGATTCTTGTTGGATAAACGAAAGATAAATAAAAAGGTTTCAACCGGCAAGTGTTATTGCCCGCTGAAACCTGTATTTAGCCCGACCAATTTTCGTGCCGTTTTGATTTGAGCCTTGCCAGTATTGAGTTGTAAAAAATTAAGAGCGGCATCAGATTTTTTTCTGATGCCGCTCGTATTTACACAAACAAGAAAAACTGTTTACTCGTTGGTTGTTTCGGGCTGTGCGTTGCGCGGCCCGCGGTTGTTATTGCCACCTTCGCGGCGCGGCGGGCGCTCCTGAAAGCCTTCGGGCTTAGGAAGCAGTACCTGGCGCGAAAGACGGAATTTGCCGGTTTTCTCATCAATCTCGATGAGTTTAACCTGCAGGATATCACCCTGCTTGAGCACACCGTCGAGGCTTTCGAGGCGTTTCCAATCTACTTCTGAGATATGCAGCAGACCATCGCGGCCGGGCAGGAACTCTACGAAAGCACCGAAGGGCATAATGCTCTTCACTTTGCCTTCATAAACTTCGCCAACATCAGGCAAAGAGGTAATGCCTTTGATGCGCATCACTGCTTTGTCGATAGCCTCTTTGTTTGAAGCGGCAATATCAACAACACCAAACTCACCAACTTCTTCAATCATAATGGTGGTGCCGGTTTCACGCTGCATCTCCTGAATGATTTTTCCGCCGGGTCCGATAACCGCACCAATAAACTCACGCGGGATGCGGAGCTGTACGATGCGCGGTGCATGGTCTTTGAAATCTGCACGCGGCTCGCTGATGGTTTTCATCATTTCGCCCATGATGTGCAAACGACCTTGCTTAGCTTGCTCAAGCGCTTCGGCCATTACTTCGTAAGGCAGACCGTCAACTTTCAGGTCCATCTGTACAGCTGTGATACCGTCTTTTGTACCGCAAACTTTAAAGTCCATGTCACCGAGGTGATCTTCATCGCCGAGGATATCAGACAGTACAGCGTACTTTCCAGCAGCATCGGTAATCAAACCCATTGCAATACCGGCAACCGGCTTTTTCACTTTCACACCGGCATCCATAAGCGCAAGTGTACCGGCGCAAACAGTGGCCATTGATGAAGAACCATTTGATTCGAGGATATCCGAAACAATACGAATGGTGTACTGGTTGTCGGTCGGAATCATGTTTTTCAGTGCACGAAGAGCGAGGTTTCCGTGACCAATTTCACGACGACCGGTTCCGCGCATCGGCTTGGCTTCTCCGGTTGAAAACGGCGGGAAGTTGTAATGCAGCAGGAAATTTACTTCTTCGTGATACATCGGTGTATCGATGAGCTGTGCATCGAGTTTGGTGCCGAGTGTAACTGTTGTCAGTGACTGTGTTTCGCCGCGAGTGAAAACTGCAGAACCGTGTGCCATAGGCAGGTAATCGGTTTCACTCCAGATCGGACGAATTTCGGTAAGTGTACGGCCATCGAGGCGTTTGCGTGTATCAAGTACAGCGCGGCGCACAGCTTCCCATTCAGTAATGTGGTAATATTTCTTGGCAAGGCCTTTGGCTTCGTCGGTTTGTTCTTCGGGCGAAAGAGATGCCCAGAACTCTTCGAAGATGGCTTTGAATGCTGCTTTGCGCTCAGCTTTGTTCGGATTGCCCTGGCTGGCAACAGCAAGAGCTTTATCGTAACAAAAAGCATGAACTTTTTCCTGCAATGCAGCGTCGTTTGTTTCGTGACTGTAGGTGCGTTTTACTTTTGATTTTTCAACCGCAGCAGCCAGTGCATTGATGGCTCCGATCTGAACGCGAATTGCTTCGTGCGCAAATTTGATCGCCTCAAGCATTACAGCTTCTGAAACTTCGAGCATTTCACCTTCTACCATCAAAATATCTTTTTGGGTAGCGGCAATCATCATGTCGATATCAGAAGCTTTCATTTCTTCAATCGTGGGGTTGATCTTGAATTTTCCATCAATACGACCCACACGAACCTCAGAAATAGGTCCGTTAAACGGAATATCTGAAACTGCTATTGCAGCAGCGGCAGCAAGGCCGGCGAAGCAATCAGGCAGAATAGTTTTGTCTGATGAGATGAGATAAATCAGCACCTGTGTATCGGCGTGATAATCTTCGGGGAAAAGCGGACGCAGCGCACGGTCAACGAGGCGGCTTACGAGTACTTCGCCGTCAGAAGGACGGGCCTCGCGTTTGAAGAAGCCGCCGGGAAAGCGGCCTGTAGATGCAAACATTTCACGGTAATCAACTGTGAGCGGCATAAAATCAACGCCGGGTTTTGCATCAGGGTTAGATACTGCTGTAGCCAGCAGCATCGTGTTACCGTACTTCACGACTACCGAACCGTCAGCCTGCTTGGCTAATTTGCCCGTTTCGATGGTCACCATACGGCCGTCGCCCATGTCGAACGATTGTTGGATTCCTTGTGGTTTCATATTTCTCTATTTATTTCCTGTTGTGTGGCAGCACAGCCGTTGTTGTTGCAGCAAATGATTTCTGTTTGACGGAAGAATGATTTACAGCGTGTATAATCATTCCTCATTTTACAGTCCTCATTGTGCTAAGGCGGAAGTGCCGGCAATGCAAAAAACGGATAAATGATCCGTGGCATTAAAAGCCGAAAGCATCCCGCATTGCCCGGGATGCTTTCAGCAGCATTGTTATTTGTGAAACTGGAGCATGAATTACTTGCGGATTTCCAGCTTCTTGATGATCGCGCGGTAGCGCTCGATATCGATTTTCTTGAGGTAATCAAGCAGGGCTTTGCGCTTGCCTACGAGAAGAATGAGCGAACGCTCGGTGCTCTTGTCTTTGGGCTTTTGCTTGAGGTGTTGTGTCAGGTGCTGAATACGGAATGTAAACAGAGCAATCTGACCTTCTGGCGACCCGGTGTCAGCATCTGACTTGCCGTGTGTGCGAAAGATTTCCTTCTTTTTGTCGGACGTAAGGTACATGATTATTAGTTCATTAGCGAATGGCTACGGTGCCAAACGGCTGCAAAGGTAAGAATTATTCCCGAATTCCAAAGCTTTTCGGGGAAAATCAACCTTTGAAGAGCGAGAGCAATTGTGCAAGACGAGCTTTGAGTTCGGTTCGGGGAACAATGGCATCCAGGAATCCATGTTCGAGCACAAACTCGGCAGTTTGGAAGCCTTTGGGCAGGTCTTTGCCGATTGTTTCTTTTACCACACGCGGACCGGCAAAACCGATGAGCGCGCCGGGTTCAGCAATGTTTAAATCGCCGAGCATCGCATAGGATGCGGTTACACCTCCGGTTGTGGGATCGGTGAGCAAAGAAATGTAAGGAATACCAGCATCATCAAGCTGGGCAAGACGGGCCGAAGTTTTGGCCATCTGCATCAGTGAGTGTGCGGCTTCCATCATTCGCGCACCGCCTGACTTGGAGATAATCAGCAGCGGCACTTTTTTATCGAGGCAGAATTCAATGGAACGGGCAATCTTTTCGCCCACAACAGAACCCATTGAACCACCAATGAAATTGAAGTCCATACAACAAACAACAAGATCATGCCCACCTACTTTACCGAAAGCAGAGCGGATGGCGTCTTTAAGCTGTGTTTTCTCCTGCGATTCAGCTAAGCGAGCCGGATACTTTTTGGTATCGGTAAACTGAAGCGGATCACCTGAAGTAAGGTTGGGAAACAACTCTTCAGCTTCCTGATCATCAAAAAGAATCGTAAAATATTCTTCTGAACCGATACGGTCATGATAACCGCAGCTCGGACATACGTATTGGTTGGCAATATGCTCGTTGGTAGGAATTACCTTCTTGCATGATTTGCACTTATACCAGAGCCCCTCAGGGGTTTCCTTTTTTTCTTTGGTGGAAGTTGTAATGCCTTCCTTGATGCGTTTGAACCAGCTCATGAATGCTTCTGTTTGTGAACGACTGAGCCGATGGCCAGTGCTTTAGGCAATGGTCACCTCTTCCGAAAGATAAACATCCTGAATGGCATTCAACAGTGCGATGCCTTCGTTCATTGGTTTTTGGAATGCTTTACGACCTGAAATAAGTCCCTGACCACCAGCGCGTTTGTTGATAACAGCTGTGGTTACTGCTTCTGCCAGATCTGAAGCTCCTTTTGATTCTCCGCCTGAGTTGATGAGACCCATACGCCCCATGTAGCAATTAGCTACCTGATAGCGGCAAAGATCAATCGGGTGATCGCTGGACAGGTCTGTGTAAACTTTGGGGTGAGTTTTACCGTGTCCGGTAGCATTATAGCCGCCATTGTTTACAGGCAGTTTTTGCTTGATAATATCGGCCTGAATGGTTACGCCAAGGTGGTTGGCCTGACTGGTAAGGTCGGCTGCTGCATGATAATCAACACCGTCTTTCTTGAAGCCGGGATTACGCAGGTAGCACCAGAGAATGGTAGCCATTCCCAGTTCGTGTGCACGCTCGAAAGCTGCTGCAACTTCCTGAATCTGGCGGGCGGATTCATCTGAGCCAAAATAGATGGTAGCTCCAACAGCAACTGCTCCCAGGTTCCAGGCTTCTTCTACAGAGCCAAACATCACCTGATCGTATTTGTTGGGATAGCTGAGAAATTCGTTGTGATTGATTTTTACCACAAACGGAATTTTGTGTGCGTATTTACGAGATACTGAAGCCAGTACGCCGTAAGTTGTAGCTACTGCATTGCAGCCGCCTTCCAAAGCGAGCTTTACAATGTTTTCGCCATCGAAATAAATCGGATTGGGGGCAAACGATGCTCCGGCAGAATGCTCAATACCCTGATCTACAGGGAGAATTGACATATAACCCGTATTGGCAAGCCGACCGGTGCCGTAAAGCGTCTGAAGGCTGCGCAGTACTTGCGGACTGCGGTTGGTTTGTGCAAAAATGCGGTCAACAAAGTCGCCTCCGGGGAGGTGAAGCTGATCACGTGAAATTTTGCAGGTGTGGTTAAGCAGTGTTTCTGCCTGATTACCAAGAAGTTGCTGAATTTTATCGAGGGCCATTGCCGGTTCTTTTGATCGTTCAGGGAGGCAAAGCTAACAAATCTGTTCGCTTTTGAAGGTATTAATCGCTAAACGATATTACAAAATACTGACAATCAACACATATACATCAAAAACAGGAATCCCGATCAGAACGGGTAGCCGATACCGAAATTCAGGTTGCTGCCAAGTCTGCGCTGACCAATCCACCACCTCTCGCCATAAGGTAATGAGGGATCCCGCATTTTAAATGCCCAATCCAAACGCACAATAAAGAA
This sequence comes from Synechococcus sp. UW140, assembly GCA_943371015.1. Classification (GTDB taxonomy): domain Bacteria; phylum Bacteroidota; class Bacteroidia; order Palsa-965; family Palsa-965. The sequence continues at coordinate 6,852 of CALRTD020000070.1, forward strand.
ACTAAGGTCGTAGCGCAGCCCGACTCCGGGGCCAAACGCCAGATCATTTACAAAGCGGGAGGCATTAAACTCACCATTCGGGCGTGAAGTATCGGGGCGCAGCAGCCAGATGTTGCCGCCATCAGCAAATACAGCGCCGTTGAGTGTAGTTGTAATCCGAAACCGGAGTTCAATGTTGTATTCAAACTGCATATCACCGAACTGCGCAAAACGTTCGTTGGCAGGAACCTGATAAGAGCCGGGCCCCAAGCTGCGCGCTTCCCAGGCACGAATGCCGTTTGAGCCGCCTGCAAAAAAGCTTTTTTCGAGCGGCATGGTTGGGAAGTTATCAAGCGGAACACCTACCCCCTGCGCCAAACGAATTACAAGCTGCTGGTGATCGCCAAAACGGCGCGAGAAAATATATGTTCCCGAAACCCTCACATACTGCGAAAACGGAATCCCGAAAACCCGGTAGGAGCCATTGTTGTCGGGACGGGCATTGGTACGGTTAAACACAAAGCGCAGAATATTGCCCGAAAAACCAAGATCCGCTTTGAAGTAATGAATAATTTTTGTCCGCTGCGGTGTTTGGGTATTGTAGGTATAAGAAATGCGGCTTTCGTTGATGAAGTGGTCGGTAAAACGATAACGCAAAACCGGATCGCGGTTCAGTAACAGGAATTCACGGAAAGCGCCTTTGGGTGTAACGCGTACTACGTTAAACTCCTGAAGATACAAGCCCATGCGGCTGTATTTACCGGAACGGAAGGTGTAGCCATAAGAAAGATTGAAGAGCGTTCGGTCGTAGTCGAGACGCCGCTGATAGTTAAATGAGGTAAGCAGATTTGTGCGGCGGCCTTCGGCCATTCCGAATTTAAAAAAGTTGTACGGGAACATGGCCCGCGGAATATTGAGAGATATTTCGGCTCCGGCCTCAATGGTGTTCAGGGTAACCTGTTCTGTTCCGCTTTGCTGGGTTTCGGTAATTGGCTGCTGTGCCTCGGTGCCGCCTTTGATACGAAACTCAAGCATTTCGGCACCGCGGAGCAGGTTGTTGTTTTGAAACAATAATTGCCCGCCGATTCCGAGGTTGCCTCCGGTGTTTGTGCCCTCAAGCTGCAGCGAGTAGGTTTGCCGCAAGAGCGGGATAAGTACAATTTCACAATCCACCTGATCAGGGCCTACAACTTTGGCATTCACAAATACCTGTTTGAACAAACGCAAACTCACCAGCTGCCGGTAAGTAGCTTGAAATTCCGACTCATTATACAGCGCACCATTATGGTCAATCATAATGCGTGTTGCAAGAACTTCGGGTTTGTAAGGGAATTCAGGTTCGCGGGCTACATCACGCAAAAAAATTGTTCGGCGCGCGCTGTCATGATCGCTGTATATAATTGAATCGCGGATGGCATTATCGGCTTTCAACTGCTGCACCGAGGGAATGGTTCGCACAACAATATTGCGCACGTAATAACGCTTATGGTCGGTAGCTGTCCAGCTTGTGTCGCTAACCTGCTGCTGCGGTCGGCGCACCTGAATAATTACATCGACATAATGACCGTTTGATGATGAATCGACCGCAAAACGGATATAGTCTTTAGTAAATTGATAATAACCTTTATTCCTCAGATTGCGGGTAATGCGTTCGCGTTCTGCGGTGAAAATATCCATATCATAATTCACCGCTTCATTTTGCTTTCGCGAAAGCAGATAGCTGGAGTCTTTGTCTTCACCAACCAATAAAGCCAGTTGCGGATCCTGCACATCATAACTCACGTTGCGAATTACATACGGTTGTTTCGGATCAATGTAATAATAGAGATGTACTTTGCGATTGGTGCTGAGTTTAAACCTGAACTGCGCCCGCATTTTCACGGTCGAATCAGTAAGCGAGCGTTTGAGATCATTTCGCTGAAACCAAAGTAAGCGACGGTTAAATGTGGTGTCTTTCACAACTCCATCGAAGTACCCTTTATTTCGGAGATAAAGTTCAAACTGGTGATGCGTGCGTGCGGTGAGCGAACTGTCGTAAACAACAGGAGCCTCGCCTATGCTTTTAAGGAATTGCCCAACAGTTTTACGAAGTTTGGGTTCTTTTTTCCGCTTCTTTGCTTTGTAATCATCCATTTTCTTATCATACTTCGCTTTTTTCTTAGCAGCATGAATTGAATCGCGGAGAGGATTGACGAGGTTGTGGATTTGAAGATAGAGCGGGAAAATAATAACGCGGCGGTTGGGCTTTTGCTTCACATAGCCGTACATATCGCTCTTGTCGGGCTTTGATTGGGTGCTGAGGATCTCTACGCGGCGGAGTAGTTTCTGGCCTTTTTTTCTGTTCAACCGCCGGGTAGCACAACCCATGTCGGGCAATACAAGCAGGGCAATGAGCACCGGCAAAAAAAGATATACTGAACGTTTATGCACAGAAATGATGAAGCGGTTGGCTATTTTTGCAAATATAGTGCCGATTAACCACTCGCAATGATTTCAAAAAACAGAATTGCCTTTCTGCGCTCGCTGCAGCAAAAGAAAAACCGCCGTGAACTGAACCTGTTTACTGCCGAAGGCACTAAAACCGTACTGGAACTGCTCAATTCAGGACTTACGGCTGAGCTTGTGGTTGCTGCACCCGAATGGCTGGAGCAAAATTCGGCCATTGTTAAAAAAGCACAAACTACCGAAGAGGCCGATGCAAAAGACCTCGAACGCATTTCATCGCTCAGCACCGCGCCTGATGTGCTTGCCGTTTTCCAAATTCCTGATCAAACACTTAAAGCGGCTGATAAACTAAACGGTTGTACACTTGCTGCCGACGGTATCCGCGACCCCGGCAATCTGGGAACACTTATTCGCATTGCCGACTGGTTTGGCATAGAGCGCGTACTCTGCTCGACCGACACCGCCGAAGTCTGGAATCCGAAAACTGTGCAGGCCAGCATGGGTTCGCTGGCGCGGGTGCAAACAGCTGAGGTCAACCTGCCCGAACTGCTCAGCGAAATAAAAAGTACCTCAAACGGGCAGCTTCCGGTGTACGGCGCATTTCTCAGCGGCACTTCGGTTTACGAAACCAGCTTTACACAAAACGGTATTATCATTATCGGCAGCGAATCGCACGGAATAAGTGATGCTGTTAAAGAAATGGTTTCGCATCAGATTACCATTCCTTCTTTCAGCAAAGGAAGAGGTGCCGAATCATTAAATGCCGGCGTTGCCGCAGGAATTATTTGTGCCGAGATGCGCCGCCAATCGCTCTGAAATCAGGCTTTATTGATTTTTCTTGAAAAATTTTCGGGTGAGGGTTAAACCCTGCGTGCTGTTGTGCAGTCATAACGACAACAAACAGCAAAACGAAAACTTCACCTCATAAACAATTAAACCAATGAATCTCCAGCGTATCATCACCCGCACCCTTCCAGTTCTTGCGCTTTCAGCAGTACTTGTAACCGGCTGCCGCCGCGAAGAAGAAGACACCGACACCAACGCCGCATCAGACAATGCGCTTGCCGAAGCCGCTTTCAGCGATGTAGCCAACTTTACCGATGAAGCCGGCCGCACCGGCGATCTTACCAACTACCGCGTTGGTGATCTCGAAGGCACACTGAACGCCTGTGCAACAATTACATTCGATTCACTGGTTTCAGCCGATAACGATACAATGACCATTGATTTCGGCACTACCAACTGCACCGGCAACGACGGCCGCAACCGCCGCGGTAAAGTGATTGTAATTTACAACGGCCGTTTCCGTGATGCAGGCCATACACACACCGTTACTTTCGACAATTATTTCGTGAACGATAATCAGGTACTCGGAACCAAAACAGTAAGTAATCTTGGGCCGAATGCAGCCGGACATACCGTGTATGACATTGATGTAAACGGACAAATTGTACTGGCCAACAACGGTGGCACAATTACCTGGGCTTCACAGCGCCAGCGCGAGTGGGTAGCCGGCGAAAGCACAGCCGTTTGGTCTGATGATTTGTATTCAATTAACGGTTCTGCAAGCGGAACAAGTGCTGGCGGTGTTAGTTACACCATGAACATCACAAGCCCGCTCATCCGCAACATGGCACTCGGCTGCCGCCGCCACTTCACACAAGGCACATTTGAGCTTACACCCTCCAACCGCCCCATGCGCACAGTAGATTTCGGCAGCGGCGCTTGCGATAATGTTGCAACTGTAACCATTGGCAACAACACCTATACCATCCAGCTCCGCTAACCGCTCTGCGGAACTGAGACTGCACAGCAGCATCCAGATTCGGATGCTGCTGTTTTTTTATGCTGAGCAGGTTGTACCTCTTTACTACATTTGCAGTGTATGAGCGAACAATCAATTCTCACCTCAAAAAGCGGAAACGTTCTCACGATCCGCCTCAACCGTCCCGATAAGTTCAACAGCTTTAACCGCCCCATGGCGCTTGAGTTGCAGGCTGCACTTGATGCTGCCGCCGCCGATGATGAAGTGCGGGCCGTATTGCTTACCGGCGAAGGAAAAGCATTTTGTGCCGGACAAGATTTATCAGAAGCCATTGATCCGCACGGGCCGGGAATTGAAAAAATAGTTTCGGAGCATTACAATCCAATTATTCTCAACATCCGTCAGCTTGAAAAGCCGGTGGTTTGTGCAGTAAACGGTGTAGCCGCCGGAGCCGGAGCCAATATTGCTTTGGCCTGTGATATTGTTATTGCTGCAAGCTCTGCCAGTTTTATACAGGCATTCAGCAAAATCGGGTTAATTCCCGACAGCGGCGGAACCTTTATGCTGCCCCGGCTGATTGGTTTTCAGCGCGCATCAGCACTGATGATGCTGGGCGATAAAGTTAGCGCAGCCGATGCTTTGCACATGGGCATGATCTACAAAGTTGCTGATGATGCAGCACTACAGGAAACAGCCATGCAAACCGCAACGCTGCTGGCTTCAATGCCCACAAAAGGCATCGGACTTACCAAGCGTTTACTTAACGAGTCGGCAGCCAATACGCTTGAACAGCAACTTGCACGTGAAGGCGAAGAACAGGTTACAGCCGCACAAACGTATGATTACAGCGAAGGCGTGAATGCTTTCCTCGAAAAACGCAAACCCGAATTTAAAGGCCGATAAGTTTATGTTCAGCACTTCATCCGTAATTGGCGTAATTGGCACCGGTGCAATGGGTTCGGGAATTGCGCAGGTTGCAGCAACAGCCGGGCACTCTGTCATTTTATTTGATACCAGCAGCACACAACTCGAGAAATCGAAAAACGATTTGGCTGCTACGCTGCAGAAGCTCACCGAAAAGGGAAAGCTGACTGCCGAAACAGCACAAGGCATTCACAGCCGCATACAATACGCATCGCAACTAGAAGCGTTTGCCCCCTGTGCGCTTATTATTGAAGCCATTGTGGAACGCCTCGATGTGAAGCAGGATGTGTTCACCAAACTCGAAAGCATTGTAGCCGAAAACTGTGTGCTGGCCAGCAATACTTCTTCGCTTTCCATTACACTCATTGCTTCGGCTTGCACAAAGCCTGAACGTGTGCTCGGCATTCACTTTTTTAACCCGGCTCCGCTCATGCCGCTGGTTGAAATTATTCCGGGCGTTGCAACTGACCATGCATTGCTGAATGCCGCGAAAGCGGTAGTTGACAGCTGGGGAAAAACCACAGTGCTTGCCAAAGACACACCGGGCTTTATCGTTAACCGCGTTGCGCGCTCGTACTACGGCGAGTCTATACGCATTTACGAAGAAGGCATTGCCGATTTTGCAACTATTGATCATGCACTCAAAACCGAAGGTGGTTTCCGCATGGGTCCTTTTGAGTTGATGGACTTCATCGGTAATGATATTAATTATAAAGTAACCGAAACAGTTTGGGAGCAATTTTTCTACGAACCGCGCTTCAAACCCTCATTTACCCAAAAGCGATTGTTTGAAGCAAAACGCTTCGGTCGTAAATC
>CALRTD020000071.1:0-12643 GCA_943371015.1 Synechococcus sp. UW140
CTCGTGCCGGTTGTTTTGCAGACGGATGCGCAAAGGATATGCGGTAAAGTTGAGGGCAGGCTGCACAATGTAAAAGTAACAGAAACTTATCAGTACAAACGTTTTTACCGCTCAGAAATGCGGCAGAAATGGTACTTTTGGGTGAAATCTCCTGTATGAAAAGTAAAGAAGACATTGTAGCCAACTGGCTGCCCCGCTACACCGGAACACCGCTCGAAGAATGGGGCGAATATATTCTGCTCACCAATTTCAGCAACTACGTACACACCTTTGCACAGTGGCACGGCGTAGAAGTAAAAGGCAAAGACCGTCCAATGCTTAATGCTACTGCCGAAGGCATTTCGATTATTAATTTCGGAATGGGCAGCGCCACTGCGGCAACCGTAATGGATTTGCTTGAAGCGATCAAACCCAAAGGCGCATTGTTTTTGGGCAAATGCGGCGGACTGAAAAAGAAAAACAATATCGGCGATTTGATTTTGCCTATTGCAGCTATCCGCGGCGAAGGAACCAGTAATGATTATTTCCCGCCTGAAGTACCTGCCCTGCCCGCTTTCAGTTTGCAGAAAGCTATTTCAACAACTATCCGCAATCATCAGCAGGATTACTGGACAGGCACCGTTTACACCACCAACCGCCGCGTTTGGGAGCACGACGAGAAATTTAAAGAGTACCTGCGCACCACCCGTGCGATGGCCATTGATATGGAAACGGCAACTATTTTCACGGTTGGTTTTCACAACGAAATTCCGGTTGGCGCTTTGCTCCTTGTTTCTGATCAGCCAATGATTCCGGAGGGTGTAAAAACTGAAGAAAGCGACAAAAAAGTAACTACTGAATTTGTTGATCGTCATCTCCGCATTGGTATTGATGCCTTGCGTGAGCTGATCAATAATGGTTTAACGGTAAAGCACCTGCAGTTTTAAAACCTGCTGCATTTACGGCCTACAAGCAACAGCCGAATCGTTAAAACGATTCGGCTGTTGCCTTTTATATACCCCAATCCTATTTAAATACTTGAAAACGAGTAAAGCTTCTTCGCGATCGTATAATTGTAGAAATAATGAAAAAAGTTAAGTTAGAAGTAAACTTTTGAGGGGGAAATGAGTACATTTGTGTTAAGAAAGATGGAAACGGTTGCGGGGCGGCTACACTTTTTTGCTTTGCACATTTGCAAGAAATGCCCGTTTGACGGTATCTGCAAAGTGAGTAAAGAAGAAGCCATTAAAAAATATGAATGTGAACTTGGCCCGTGGGATATTTTTGCTGACGGGCTGGCTAAGAAGAATCCTAACTTCAAAAAACAACTGATCACTGTTTACAGCCGAATCGACAGTCTGGCTCAACTGCAAACACTGCCGCAAAACAAGTTTAAAGATATTACTCCGCCTAGAGACAATGTTAAAGAATACGAAATCAAGACACCCGATTTGCGTGTGTATTTATTTCATCTTGAACACTTAGGAAGAGTAATTATTTGCGGCGGAATAAAAGGAACGCAGGATGCCGATATACGGCAATTCAGGAATCTAAAGCGAGACTATTTGCTTTCGCTGAAAAAGAAAAATAAATGAGTGCTTCAACTTCAGCTGCTCATCCGGCATTTGCTTTTGAGGATAAACAACTTAAACGAAACGTAGCTTTTAATCACTGTAAATACAAATCAACATGAACCGGCAGGAAATACTAAGCAGTGAAACATACTGGACAGAACTTATCCAGAACAAGCTTTTTCATGAAGTACATCAGTACCTTGAACGCAACAACAAAACACAAAACGATCTTGCCCAGCAACTTGGTGTAAGTAAGTCGTATGTATCTCAAATTCTTCACGGAAACTTCGATCATAAACTCAGTAAATTCATAGAACTGAGTCTTGCCATAGGGCTTGTTCCGGAAATCAATTTCAAAGCGCTGAACGAAGTGCTTTCTGATGATTCGGAGCGTTTGAAAGCGCCGCAAAGTGATTTCCATGAATCTTTTCAAAGCGGAAAAGACCTATCGGAACTGAGCCTTATCCCTGAAAATGGCGAAGGTATTCTCGACTTTTCTGATGAGATAACTGAAACAGATCAACATAACGAATACAGCAGAACAGCGTGAACACAAAAGTAAAACTGCATTCAGTAAACAGCATTGCTTTCTCGCTGCATGAAATTGCCAGTGAGCTCAAAAAAAACGGATATATCCCTGATTTACTGATTTCAAAAACCAGCATCCGAATTGATGCCGATTACAAACAGAACTTTATCATTGTAAAGCTGAAAATACGTTACGTTTATAAATCAGCTGAAGCAGAGGCCGAAGTAATGTCGCACACTTCCGAGCTGGTTTTTGAAGTATTTGAAGGCTTTAAAGAAACGTTTGTGAAACAGGGCAAAGGATTTGCTGTAAGCAAAGAAACCATGCAGGGCCTGATTCGCTTTTTTGTTGTAACTGCAATTGGTGCAACTCGCGGAATGCTTGCCGTTAAAGCAGCGGGCACACTGTTCGAAAATCACCCCTACAAATTCATGAACATTGAAAAATTCATGGATTTTGCAGAACGAACAAATCCGCACATTAAAGTTCAAAAAGCAACAAAAGCGACTGCCAAGAAATTAGTGAAAAAGAAATAACAATTTTGTGGTTGCTGCCCGAAACCTTGTGCTAATTTCGCATTGTGGAATACAGCGACATCCTTTCATCGCTTAAAAAGAAGCAGTACAAACCCATTTACTTTTTAATGGGTGAAGAACCTTATTTCATAGACCAGATCAGCAATTGGATTGAACAGAATGTGCTTGACGAGTCGGAAAAAGAGTTCAATCAGAGTGTGTTGTATGGTCGTGATGTTGATGTACTCACCATTATCAGCGAAGCCAAACGCTATCCGATGATGGCCGAGCGGCAGGTCGTTATTGTAAAAGAAGCACAAAACATCCGCAATATAGAAGCATTGGAGAGCTATGCCGAGAATCCGCTCGACTCTACCCTGCTTGTCATTTGCTATAAATACAAAACACTCGACAAGCGAAAAACAATTTCAAAAACGCTTGCAAAAGCCGGAGTGCTTTTTGAATCGGCACCGCTGCGTGAGTACAAAGTGCCCGACTGGATAAACGGCTACCTGAAAGAGCATAACTACAATGCAGCGCCGAAAGCCTCGCAAATGCTTACCGAATATCTCGGTACCGATTTAAGCAAGATTACCAATGAGCTGGATAAGCTCATGATTAACCTGAAGCCCGGCACAGAAATTACGCCTGAGCATATTCAGCAAAATATCGGTATCAGCAAGGACTACAATACGTTTGAGCTGAACGATGCTTTAGCTAAAAAGGATGTATTGCGGGCTAATCGCATCATCAATTACTTTGCGGCCAACACCAAAGATCACCCGATTCCGGTTACCATTGCCGCGCTGTACGGCTACTTTGCCAAAGTACTTGTGCTGCACTTTCTGCAAGATAAATCCGAAAAAGCAGCAGCCTCAGCATTGGGTGTGCATCCGTTTTTTGTAAAAGATTACCTCACCGCAGCTCGTAATTACCCCACCGGAAAACTCAAACAGATTTTTGGTTTTCTGCGCGAGTACGATTTACGATCAAAAGGAGTTGATAATGCCAGCGCCGATGAAGGGGCGCTGCTGAAAGAATTGATCTGGAAAATTCTGCACTAACCTCCGCTTACTCTTTGCGGTCACGCTCCTCAGCAGCAATTTTGCGAAACTGGAACGGAATACGGACAATTTCAGAAAATGTATCGCCGTACTCCCGCATTTCGTCATCATCATCATAATACTCCCAGGTTACCTGCATATTCAGCTGCTTCGTCATGTGCAACTGACGAACGTAATCAAGAAATGCTTTTGATGAAAGCGAGTTCATGTACTCAAGACGAAGCACAACTTCGGCGTTTTTAACCACTCCGGTATCAATACTATTAATAAACTCTTCAAATGGCCTGAAGAACAAATAAGCATTTTCAGGAATACTAACCCCATCAACTCTTATAAAGACCTTATCATCAGCGATATCCCATTCGAGCAATGGAGTATGTCGGGTAGCTTCTATTCTCATTGGTTCGTAAAATGAATTGGGGGATCCTGTTCAACAAAAATATCTTTTTTTACTTTGCATCTGATATTATTTTAATTGCAACACTTCACATACACTACTCCATGAACTACTGGTTAGTAAAATCGGAACCTGTTAAATACCCCTGGCAGCAGCTTGTTGCCGACAAGAAAACATTCTGGGATGGTGTTCGCAACTATGCCGCGCGCAATAACTTGCGGGCCATGGCGAAAGGCGATCAGGTACTTTTTTACCACAGCAACGAGGGTATGGAGGTAGTTGGCATTGCCAAAGTTGTTAAAACAGCCTATCAAGATCCAACCACCGACGATACCAACTGGGTTGTTGTTGACCTTGCGCCGGTTAAAGCGCTCAAAAATCCTGTTCCGCTTTCGGTAATTAAAGCAGATCCGCTTCTGCAACAACTTCCGCTTGTGCGTATTCCCCGGCTTTCGGTAATGCCTGTAAAACCAGAGGAGTTCGACCGGATTCTTGAGCTTTCGCAGAGCAGTCGTTGATGCTTACCGTTTAACCCGTGTTTTTAACCGGATAACGGATTGCCCCGGCCATTCTTTAAACTGGTGTTAATTCGTGCGGCGAAACCCTTACTTTTGCCCGTTCCCAACAACTATGCACATCCTAATGCGTAAACAATTACTTTTTACACTGGCCGGCCTTTTTGCCGCTATGGGTCTGTTTGCTCAGGCTACAGCTACTATCCGCGGCTCTGTTTATAACAAGAACACCGGTGAGGCCGTGCTGTTTGGCTATGTTTATATCAAAAACTCGGCGCTTGGTGTACAAACCGACGTAAACGGTTTTTACTCGCTTACCAAAATTCCGCCGGGCAGCTATACCCTTGTGGCTCAGGAATCAAGCTACGAGATTTTTGAAATGCCGATTACCGTAAAAGGCAACGAAATTGTTACGCAGAACATCTTCCTCACACCGAAAGTGCTGAAAGAAGTTGTAATTACTGCTGAACAGCAGGAACAGAAAGAATCACCCAAAGTATCAACACAAACGCTTGATTCGAAAACCATTAACATGGTTCCGTCTATTGGTGGTGTGGCCGATGTGGCGCAGTCGGTTCAGGTACTTCCCGGCGTGATCAGTACCGGCGACCAGGGCGGACAGCTTTACATCCGCGGCGGTGCACCGATTCAGAACAAAGTACTGCTCGACGGTATGATTATTTACAACCCTTTCCACTCTATCGGGTTGTTCTCGGTTTTTGATACCGATATTATCAAAAACATGGATGTGTACACCGGCGGCTTCAATGCCGATTTTGGTGGACGCGTATCTTCTGTAATGGACATTACCACCCGCGACGGTAACAAGCTCAACCACGGAGGCAAAGTAACGATCAGTCCGTTTGGCGCTAAACTTCTGCTCGAAGGACCTGTACTGCGCCTGGATACCACCGGAAAACGCGGCTCTGTATCGTATGTAGTATCTGCCAAAAACTCATTCCTGCGTCAAAGTTCGCGCCTGCTGTATTCTTACATTGATTCGGCCGGCTTGCCGTTTAACTTCAGCGATTATTACGGTAAAGTATCGTTTAACGCAGTAAATGGCAGCAAGCTCAATCTATTTGCATTTTCATTTAACGATACAGTAGCACGTTTCCGCGGAGCGGCTGATTTGCGCTGGAAATCGCTCGGATTTGGCAGTAACTTTCAGGTGATTCCCGGCAACTCCGCCACACTCATTAAAGGTAACTTCGCTTATTCGAAGTATGATATTACCATGAAGGAAGACGCTTTTGCAGCCCGCAACAGCGCTATTGATGGGTTTAACCTGGGTTTCAACTTTACGTACTTCCAGCGCAAAAACGTGGTTAACTACGGTATTGAGGTACTTGGCTTCCAGACCAAATTCAATTTCCGGAATGCCGTTGACCGACTGATTGAGCAAGATCAGAGCACCTCAGAGTTTGCGGCTTACGTAAAGTACAAATGGATTTCTAAGAATGCGCGGCTTGTGCTCGAACCCGGATTCCGTGTGATGTACTACGCCACACTTGGCAGCACATCGCCCGAACCGCGTTTTGCCTTTAAATACAATGTATCTGAGCGTTTCCGCATTAAAGGTGCCACCGGAATTTATTCGCAAAACCTGATCAGCGCGGTTTCTGACCGTGATGTAGTGAGCTTGTTCTACGGCTTCCTTTCAGGTTCCGACAATTTGCCGCAGGAACTCACACTGCCCAATGGCGAAATCAAAGAAATCACCCACAATCTCCAAAAAGCCAATCACTTCATCTTTGGTTTTGAATGGGAACCGCTCAAGAAAACCACCAACGGCAAACTCACCGTGAACGTGGAGGGCTATCTGAAAGATTTCACACAACTCACCAACCTCAACCGCAACAAGATTTACGAGGATGAGCCGCAGTTTGTTGATGAGCCGGATGTGCTCAAAAAAGATTTTATTGTTGAAACCGGCAAAGCATACGGTGTTGACTTCCTGCTGAAGTACGAATACAAAAACATTTATCTCTGGACAGCTTATTCGTATGGTTTTGTGAATCGCTGGGATGGTATTATGGAGTATCGTCCGCACTTCGATCGCCGCCACAACATCAACTTCCTTGCTGCCTGGCGTTTCGGGAAAAACGATAATTGGGAACTTGATACCCGCTGGAACTTTGGTTCAGGCTTTCCGTTCACACCCACACAAGGTTTCTTCGAAAACATCTCCATCGGCAACGTTACCACCGATTACACACAATCAAACGGTCAACTCGGCACAATTTACGGCAGCATCAATTCACGCCCGCTGCCCACTTACCACCGTTTAGACATAACCGTAAAACGCACCATTAAGTTTGAGAAACTCAAAAAGTCAGTCATGGAAGTTGCAGCAGGTGTTACAAACACCTACAGCCGCGAAAACGTGTTTTACATCGACCGCATTACCTTTAAACGAGTAAATCAGTTGCCGATTATGCCCAGCATTTCAGTAAACTTTACCTTCTGACCTGTTTGCTAAAATAAATATATGAAAGCGCCGCCAAGCTGCATCGCAGTAATGGCGGCGCTTTCAGCGTTTCAGCAAAAATACTTTTCCATTTTCCTTGATCGCAATCATTACCATTAACAGGGATTTACGTAACTTTGAATCCCGTTAACGAACGCTTTATCCACATGGTGTCGGCTCCAAAGTACATATTCGTTACCGGGGGTGTTTCCTCTTCTCTCGGTAAAGGAATCATATCGGCCTCTCTGGCCAAGTTGCTGCAGTCTCGCGGCTACTCAGTAACGATCCAAAAACTCGATCCGTACATCAACGTTGATCCCGGCACGCTCAATCCGTATGAGCATGGCGAATGTTACGTTACCGACGACGGTGCCGAAACCGATCTTGACCTCGGTCACTATGAGCGTTTTCTGAACGTTCCTACCTCACAGGCCAACAACGTTACCACTGGCCGTATCTACAAAACGGTTATTGAGAAAGAACGCCGCGGCGATTATCTCGGCAAAACCGTTCAGGTTATTCCGCACATTACCGACGAAATCAAGCACCGCATTCGCCAGCTGGGCAATACCGGCCAGTATCAGGTCATCATTACCGAAATTGGCGGAACGGTTGGTGATATTGAATCGCTTCCGTTTGTAGAAGCCATTCGCCAGCTGAAATGGGAAATGCCGAAAGATGTACTGGTGATTCACCTTACACTTGTGCCTTACCTCTCCGCTTCGGGCGAACTGAAAACCAAACCTACACAGCACTCGGTTAAACTGCTTCAGGAATACGGCGTACTTGCCGATGTGCTTGTTTGCCGCACCGAACACGAACTCAGTGCCGAGCTGAAACGCAAAATGGCCCTGTTCTGCAACGTAGAAGTGGGTGCCGTAATTGAAGCCCGTGATGCAAAAAGCATTTATGAAGTGCCGCTGCTCATGGAAGAAGAACAACTTGATGTTGTTGTGCTCAATAAGCTTGGACTTTCGGCACAGCAGGAACCGGAGCTGACCAACTGGAAAGGATTTCTCCACAAGCTCTACCACCCGGTTACCGAGGTGCGCATTGGCCTTGTCGGAAAATACATTGAGCTGAAAGACTCTTATAAATCAATTGCCGAAGGATTTATTCATGCCGGCGTTGCCAATTCGTGCCGCGTCCATTTGGAATGGATTCATTCTGAAAGCATCAACGACGACAATGTTGACGTGGTGCTGGGCGGTTTGAGCGGCATTCTGGTGGCGCCCGGCTTCGGACACCGCGGCATCGAAGGTAAAATTACCGCAATCCGCTATGCCCGCGAAAAAGGCATTCCGTTCTTCGGTATTTGTTTGGGCATGCAATGCGCGGTTATTGAATTTGCGCGCAACGTACTTGGCCTGAAAGGAGCGCATTCATCGGAAATGGATGCCTCAACTCCGTATCCGGTAATTGATTTGCTGGAAGCGCAGAAGAAAGTAACGCACAAAGGCGGCACCATGCGTCTCGGCGCTTATCCCTGCGAAATTTCGGAAGACTCAAAAGCGTTTGAGATGTACGGCAAACGCACCATCAGCGAACGCCACCGCCACCGCTACGAATTCAACAACGAATATCTCGGCGATTTCGAACGCGCCGGAATGACTGCCACCGGTATCAATCCCGAAGGCGGACTTGTTGAAATAGTTGAGATCAAAGCGCACCCGTTCTTTGTGGGTGTACAGTTTCACCCCGAGTACAAAAGCACGGTCGAAAATCCGCATCCGGTATTTGTAGGCTTTGTGAAAGCTTCAGTAGGTATCAAGACCAGCGCCAAGAAGGCACATGCCTGAATTTCAACATACTGATCACTGAAGCGAGGCCGGAAATTAATTTCCGGCCTCTTTTTTTGGCAACCCATTTCTCGACGCTGCGTCTTCAGTACAGAATAAGTTCTAGTCTCCTAAACTGCTAAATAATGAAATACATTTTAACCCTGCTTTCAACAGCATTAATTATACAGATTAGTTATGCTCAGAAAGACCTTCGCAGCCCTAAACTACATTTCGGCTTTTTTGCTTCACCTGATCTCTCCTTTCGGAATTTGGCGGCAAACATCGGCGCTTCAAGAAACACTGCTGTTGTCCCTAACGGCTATGAAAGAATAAAACCAGCATTCACTGCAGGAGCTGAAGCTATTTATCAGATCTCTCAGCGATTTTCGGTCACCGGCGGTGTGCAGTACAGCGTTAAAGGCGAGAAAACGGTCACAATGGACTTTACTTATATAGATCCTATACTTGGGTTTATTCCTCCGCCTCCGGGAGAGCCAACATCGGAGTACTTCATTTACAATACACGTTATATTGATATCCCGCTTCGGGCTGATTATTATTTTTCACGTAAAAAAGTTGCGCCATTTATTACGACTGGCATATCCACAACTATTTTTATAAACGAACGTGTTGTTGCTCACAAGAATTACGCAGACGGAACAACAAAGAAAGAGGAGAATACCGGCAACAATGGCTATTACCGTGTTAATCCTCAGGTGCAGCTAGGCTTTGGTATTGATCTCGAAACAGCTAAAGCACGTATGCGTATTCTTCCGATAATTCGTTTTAGTGTTACGCCTGTAAATAAAGCCTATGCGGATGGGTATTTCCATTCATTGGGTTTAGGGCTTAGTTATTACTTCTCGAAATAATCTTACCATTCGTTTTTAAAAGCTGGTTATTGATCTGTTTTTCGCATTTCTGTTTTTACCCAAACGAGCCTGAAATAAATTTCAGGCTCGTTTTTTTGGAATGATTTTCGCGGGATTGTACATTAGAACTGCGACAGGATGAATCGTGTCGCTACAGGCATCGCGTCGTAACAGGTGATTGATTGTATAAAATAAAACCCAAATACTTCCTTCATGCTCTTAAAATATACCCTCTCTGTAATATCGGCAGCATTGTTACTGCAGAATGGTTTTGCGCAGGACGATATCCGCACGAAAAAATTATCGTTCGGGCTGTTTGCATCGCCTGATGTTTCATTCCGTTATGTGGAGGAAAACAATGCCTTCGGAAACACGACCCGAAGTTTTTCAGGAGCAGCCCTGCTCGCCTTTACCGCCGGCGGCGAATTGATTTATCAAGCCAATCCGTATGTATCGTTTACCTCAGGCATTCAGTACAGCGTAAAACGGTCACGAACACCAAGTACTTTTTATTTCAATACAAACCCAGCTCCCACCTTTGGCCTTGAACCCATTTCGGGATACCAGATTTTCAATAGCCGTTATATTGATATTCCGATGCGGCTTGATTTGTATTTATCAAGAACAGAACTGGCTCCGTTTTTAACTGCCGGAATCTCCACAAACATCTTTATTCACGAACGCCGGGTTACACGCCAATTGTACACCGATGGCAAGACCAGAAGCAGTTCCAGACTAACTGATAATAGTTATTACCGGGTTAATCCGCAGGCGCAGCTAGGCGCTGGTTTTGATCTGGAAATTGGTGACGTGCGTATGCGTATTCTTTCGCTGCTGCGGATGAGTTTGATGCCGGTGAATACGGGTGCTCAGAAAGTGTTTTTGAATTCGGTGGGGTTTGGGGGGAGTTTTTATTTTTAGGATGTGTGGTTCACAAGTCAAACTAAACGCCGTAATTGGCTGTTAGTTGAGGCTATAATTGTTGTGTTAATGCTTGGGGCTTTGTTATGTGAATTTGGTAGTGTGCTTTTGGGGTGTTTATGAAGTTGATATTACTTTGTTCATTATCTATATAATAACTATCCTATTTATTAATGTGATACTTATCTAATTGTTATTTACATTAACCTATTCATACATTTAATTTAGTGTATTGTGTATATTTGAGAGTTGTGCAAAAGGCTCCTTCGGTTGCCTTTTGCACAACGGGCGGCGACTACGCTGCAGTTATGCATCATACTAAAAAAGTAAATCACATGAATATACCTGTGGAATTAAGGAAAGCAATAAACGATAACGACTTAGTGGTATTTGTAGGCGCGGGATTGTCATTTAATATAGTCAACTCCAACAAACAACCTTTAAAAGGATGGAATAACTTAGTTGCTTGTATATTAGAACATTTGAAAATAAAAGGATATGATGTTGACCATTTAATACCATTAACAGGTAAATATGAACCAATAAAAGTTCTTGATTTGATTGAGTCTGACTCCGGTTTGCCGAAAAAAGAAATCTATCATTTCGTTAAGAATTTTTTTGAGTTAAATGATATAAACACATTTACCTTGCAAAAAAAAATATTTGAATTATCTAATAAGATTATTACAACAAATTATGATACAGCATTTGAAGAAGCTGTGCCACAACTAAGAAGAAATAAAGCTTACAAAGGGAAAAATTACGAATTGACAACACATAAAGATAAAGACTCTGTTTTATTATTCAAATTACACGGTTGTTCAGAGGATGTTGACTCTATGATTTTGTTTCCATCAAACTATACAAATCTATACGGAATTAAAGAAAGAGATGCTGAGCATTCATTATTGGTATTGAAAAATATTATTTTGAATAAAACTATTCTCTTTGTAGGAGTTGGATTGGGTGATTTCCAAATCAATAATATATTTAAAGAAGTAGAAAAACTACAAAAAGAATATAACCAAAAGCACTTTATTATTACAGATAAACCATTAGATAGTTCTCTTAGTTTTGTTACACCGATTCGAATTTCAAATTATACAGAAATAGAAGGAATTATTAATGAACTAATCTTAATTAAAGAAAAAGCTAAACAACATGAAACTTATGAACTGAAAAAACTCAAAGAAGACCTTGCCGAAGCTAATAAAAAAATAGAAGAATTAAGCAATCAATCATTTAAAGATGAGCTTCTTGAAAAAAATAGGCTTTTGGAAAGAGAAGCGTTTAAGTATTTTTTAAAAGGTATAGAATTTAGCATTTCTAATGAATATATAAAAGCTTCTTCCGAATATAAATCAGCTCTTGAATTAAAACCTGACCTTCACGAAGCCTTTTACAACTGGGGAACTGATTTAGGAAATTTAGCCACAACCAAAGAAGGTAAAGAGGCAGAAGATTTGTATCAGCAAGCCTTTGAAAAGTTCCAAAAGGCGATTGAGATAAAACCTGACCTCCACGATGCCTTTTACAACTGGGGAACTTATTTAGGATATTTAGCCAAAACAAAAGAAGGAAAAGAGGCAGAAGATTTGTATCAGCAAGCCTTTGAAAAGTTCCAAAAAGCGATTGAGATAAAACCTGACGAACACGATACTTTTAACAACTGGGGAACTTATTTAGGAAATTTAGCCAAAACCAAAGAAGGAAAAGAGGCAGAAGATTTGTATCAGCAAGCATTTGAAAAATTCCAAAAGGCGATTGAGATAAAACCTGACGAACACAATGCTTTTAACAACTGGGGAACTTATTTAGGAAATTTAGCCAAAACCAAAGAAGGAAAAAAGGCAGAAGATTTGTATCAGCAAGCATTTGAAAAATTCCAAAAGGCGATTGAGATAAAACCTGACCTCCACGATGCCTTTTACAACTGGGGAACTCATTTAGGAAATCTAGCCCAAACCAAAGAAGGAAAAGAGGCAGAAGACTTTTATCAGCAAGCCTTTGAAAAGTTCCAAAAGGC
>CALRTD020000072.1:0-12580 GCA_943371015.1 Synechococcus sp. UW140
CAGCCCCCCGCACATTTACCCTCAACAAATTGAGTTATAAAAGTTATAAGGTTGCAGATGAAGTGCTGGGCTGGCAGCCATACACTATTCAGCTTCATGTTTGGCTGAACGGGCAAAACAGTAAACGCGGAAAAAAGAAAAAACAGTAGCCGAAACCGTATATTTGAAACAGCTAAGCTATTTAACTATGTCCGCAACATCACCCGAACTCATTAAAGCAACAGTCCGCACTTTTTTGGAAGAAAACATTCCGGGCATTGAACTGGCCGATGATACACTACTCATCAGCAACCGCCTCATGGATTCTATTGTTGCACTCAAACTCGTTAGTCACCTCGAAAGCACTTTTAACATTGAGTTTGAAGCTCATGAAGTTGATCAGGACAATCTTGATTCTATCAATGTAATTACTGCTTTTACTGTCCGCAAATGTCAGTAAACTCAGACACACTTCATGGATTGTTCCGCAGCTCGGCACAACGTTTTGCCGGGCATATTGCCATTCAAACACCGGGCGGATTCACGCTCACCTACAATCAGCTTCTTAAAGACACCGAGGCGGCAGCTGAAAAGCTCCGTAAAGCCGGACTTACGCCCGGCAACAGGGTTCTGCTGCTTGCCGATAAAAATCCAACCACGCTGATTCTGATACTGGCAATTCTGGAATGCGGCGGCTGTGTAGTACCAGTTGATGCAGATGCTCCCGCCAACAGAATTGCATTTCTTGAAGAAGACTTGAAACCTCAATTGGTTCTTGTTGCTGCCGACAAAGCCAATGACGAGCTGAAAGATTATCCGAAAATAAGCATTGGCACAAGCGGCTATTTTCATTGCAAAAAAGACGATACAAATAACCACGATTATAATCTGGCTTATATTCTTTATACATCAGGATCAACAGGCATTCCAAAGGGTGTTTGTCTGACGCATGATAATATCATTGCCTTTTTATATTGGGTAGATGAAACCTTCAAATTTTCATCTCAGGAAAAATTCTCCTGCATTGCACCATTTTACTTCGATTTATCGTTGCTTGATATTTATGGTGCATTCATGTGCGGTGGCTCAATAGTCTTGTATTCGGCTGCCGAAGCCGGAAACATTAAGCTTTTGACCGAAACGCTTGCTGCACAAAAAGTAACCAACATATACGCTACGCCAAGCACATTGCGATTGATGCTGCAGTTTGGGCGAATTGAACGGCTTAATTTCACCTCCGTAAGAAGAGTGCTTTTTGCAGGTGAAATTTTCCCGCCCCAGCCGCTGCATCAATTGATGGATGAATTGCCCGGCGCAGATTTCTACAATCTTTACGGGCCTACAGAAACCAATGTCTGCAACTGGCAAAAGATAGAACGTCCGTTTGATAAAACGCGGCAGCAGCCTTATCCGGTCGGACAAGTTTGCGGTGGTTTGGATGCCCGGATGGATGCTGAAACCGGAGAACTTCAGATTTCAGGATTCCAGGTTGCACAAGGCTACTGGAATCGGCCTGAACTAACGGCGGCATCTTTTTTAAATGATAACGGAACAATCTGGTACCGCACAGGAGATAAAATGCGTTTCGAAAACGGCGTTTACATATACGAAGGCCGTATCGACCGGATGATTAAAAAGCGCGGTTACCGAATTGAGCCGGGCGAAGTAGAAACAGCATTAATGCAACACCCCAATGTAGCCGATGCCGCTGTGGTAGGCGTAAATGACCGCGACGGCTACGGTGTTTTGGTTGCTTGCGCCGTGCTGAAAGATGCCGATGAGCCGGATGCTTTACTCAAATTAAAAGCTCATTTGTCTGCCAATTTGCTTTCTTACATGGTGCCCGAGCGCATTGTAATTATGCGCCGTTTACCCAAAACCGGCAGCGGAAAAACCGACTACATCAATTTACAGGAGCAGCTATGAACTTTGCTTACACCGTACAGCAGGAAGCCCTCAGGCAACAGGCGCTCGAGTTTGGCGCACGTAAACTGGAACCCGGCACTGCTGAACGTTGCAAAGCCCGCACCTACACACGCGAAGATTGGAATCAGCTGGCAGAAGCCGGCTATACCGGAATGCTGATTCCGCAAGCATTTGGAGGCGCGGAACTTTCGGCTGCTGATGCAGCGGTTGTGCTCGAAGCATTAGCCACAACCTGCAGCGATACCGGCTTGCTGTTTTCGCTCGGAGCACATTTGTGTGCTGGCATTGTACCGCTGCTTAATCACGGAAATGACCAACAAAAAAACATATTGCACGATGCCGCTGCCGGCAGATGTATTGTGGCAAACGCCATAACCGAAGCAGGTTCCGGAGCCAATGCATTTGCGCTGCGCAGCACAGCAATACTTCAAAACGATACCTACATTCTTAACGGACATAAAGTTTTTTGCACAAATGCCCCGCTGGCCGATGCGTTTGTGGTCTATGCGTTAACCGATGTGCAGAAAGGTTTTTTCGGCGGGATTTCAGCGTTTCTGCTCAACAGCAATCAACTTGAGACAGGCCCGGCGCTCGAAAAAAATGCGCTGCTGAGTTCGCCTGCTGCCGAAGTGTTGCTGAACGATGTAAAAGTCAATACAACCCAGCTTATCGGAAAAACCGGAGCGGGCGTGAGTATTTTCATGCAGTCGATGAACTGGGAGCGCACGCTGCTTTCGGCGCTGCATGTTGGCAGTATGCAACTCCTGCTCAACAAAACCCGCGATTATGTGAAGCTGCGCGAGACCGGAAACGGAACGCTTTCGCAGCATCAGGCCGTGCAATTCAAACTTGCCGACATGGCCGTTGCCATAGAAACATCGCGACTGCTGGTGCAGGAAGCGACACAACTGCTTGACTCCGGAAAGCCGGCAACAGCAGGGGCTGCACGCGCAAAAATATATGTGAGTGAAGCATACTGCCGCGTGGCGCACGAAGCCGTTTTGCTGCACGGCGGCAATGGAATTTCAACTGCTTTTGGTATTTCAAACGCAACTGCTGATGCTCAGGCAGCAGCTATTTACTCAGGACCGAATGATGTGTTGAGGGGTGTGTTGGCTTCGCAGTTGTAGGGTTATCATTTAAGGTAAGATGTATATATTTCCCTTTTCTAAAACAAGGCATCTTATGATACGTATGCTAATTAGCTGGAAATCATTTGTAATGCTTTATCTGAGACTCATTCTATTATTATCATGTAATAAGGTTTCTGAAAAGAATAAAACAATTGAGGATACTCAACTAAAACAATCTGATACTCAGAAGCGCATAATTATACCCTACTCTGATCCCAATATCCCTCTGGGAGGAACACACAAAATAACTTTACTGCCAAAAAATGATGAGAATTGGATAATAAAATTTTCTCAACGTTCTCTCATGAAAGCTCCAGGGGAAAAGGGTTACAAAAGAGTTAGAGAAATATCACCATGTAAAATAATTTACACGAAATACCTAAACGATTCTACTATTTGTGTCAAAGTAAATGGTGCGCTTGGGCATGCATCCTATAAAGGAATAATAAGAACATTAAAAGATGAAATTTTACTTAGTTATTATATTGACACTGAGAAACCTGTGGCTATGAGTATTCTGGAATATGAGTTTGAATATATCATCCGAGTAAAAAAAGGCAAACGCTATACAATATCAATGTTTAGCGAAAAGCAATCTCTGTAATAATTATTTATCACGAAATCGAATTCCTGACTCGCGAAGTATATTCTCGCAACGCGAGCGGAAACGCGATGCCCCGGGTTTGCATTTCGGTTTTGATCCAGATGGCGGCGAGAACATGAGTAAGCTGTTCACCTTCATCGTCGCCGGGCACTACGATACCGGGCTGGCGTTCGTCGTAAAGCGCTTCTTCGGCAGCTTTCAGCTCTTCGAGGCTGGCGTTTTCGGCCAAAAGCTTGATAGCGGGAATTTTCATTGCGTTAGTTTTTGGCAAGCAGGTGCTCGATCATTGCTTTTACGTTTTCTTCTTTTGATGTGGCTGAGCCTTCGAACAGTTCTCCTCTGTAATAAGTAGCAAAAAACGGGAGGTTATCTACTCCGGCCATTTTGCGGGCCTGTTCGTTTTCCTCAGCATTTACATCGAGAAAAATGACCGAAGCGTGTGCTTCATCAGCAGCCATGCGCTTGTATTTGGGTGCAAAAAGTTTGCACGAGCCGCACCAATCGGCATAATATTTTACGACCACACGTTCATTGCTGTCGAGAAGTTGGCGGAAATCGGTATCGGTGGCGAGTTGTACTGACATAGTTGTAAATGTTGACTGCAAAACTAACCATACCAATGGCGATACCTTGTGACCGGTATCACTGTTTTTCTGAAACCGGCAGGATATTATTGATTTTGGCGATTGCCCGTGGCAATGTACATTAGCGGAAGATAACCGCTATGCCTCGCTTTTCGCGTCTTCTTCTTGCTTTACTTCTCTTCCTTTCCCCTGCACTAAGCGGGCAGCAATTTAATTTCCGGAATTGGTCGGTGGGCGAAGGTTTGGCACAATCGCAGGTGTATGCATTAACCGAAGATTCGCGAGGCTATTTGTGGGCGGGCACCCGGGGCGGGGGCGTGAGCCGGTTCGATGGCATTTCATTTACCACGTTTACTGAACAAGACAGCCTGCCAGGAAATTTCGTGCGTTGCATGAGTGCTTCGCCCGACGGAACGGTTTGGGCCGGAACTGATGAAGGTTTGGCCTACTTTGACGGAACACGTTTCAGAAAAGTAGCATTACCGGGCAATGCGGGTTTAGTAAATGCCATTTTATTTGCCGGAAACGGACGCACATGGATCGCTACAGAAGATACAGGCGTTGTCGTTTTAAACGGCACAACAGTAACTGAACATTACTACTACAAACACGGTTTGCCCACCGACAGAACTCACGCACTCCACGAAGACAAAAACGGAACAATTTGGATTGGGGCTGAAAATGCACTGGTAAGAATAAATGCCGGAGCTGTTTCGATTACTGATCCGCTTGATGGTTTGCCGGAGAAAAGCATACGCGGAATTACGAGCGATGCGAAAGGCAATGTGTGGCTGGCAACTTATGGCTCAGGCATTGTAATGGTTGATGCCAATAACCAACTCGCCCGGTTCGATCAGAAAAGTGGTTTACCCACAAACACTGTACACGATTTAACAACTGATGCCGCAGGAAACATCTGGGTAGCCACTGCTGCCGGTGCAGCGCGAGTTAGTGCAAGCGACAGCGGCTATACAGCAACCGTTTTTGGTGAACGTGAAGGCTTATGCAGCAATGTAGTAATGCGCATTTTGTGCGACAGCCGGGGAAATGTTTGGTTTGGCACTTCGGGAGGTGGAATGTGCCGGCTCGACAGTGAACGCTTTATCCATTACACCGAAAAAAGCGGACGCATGGGCACATGGGTGTATACGGTGTATGCCGACAGCAAAGGGAATATCTGGTTTGGTACTTCATCAGGTGGCGTTACGCTGTATGATGGCATGTATTATGTAAATTATTACAATAGTTCCGGATTTACCACAGCAAAAGTGAAATGTATTTTTGAAGATACATCCGGCACAATGTGGTTTGGCACAGTTGGCGATGGGGCTTATTCATTCAGCAATGGTACTTTTAAGCACTATGGCCGTTCAGAAGGATTAAGCGGGAGCTTTGTAAATGATATTATTGCCGATAGTTCAGGACAAATATGGTTTGCCACTGCTGGCGGAGGTTTATGCCGCTTGAATCTGCAAACACAAACATTCACCAAAACAAGTCGTAAACAAGGTGTTACAGCCGATCGTTTTCAACAACTCTGTCTGGATGAAAAAGGTCAGGTTTGGGCTGCCAGTTTAACCGATGGTGTTTATGTTTTTGATGCCGACAGCGAAAACATACTACTTCGCCGGCAAATAACTGTAAATGATGGTCTGCCCTCCAACGCCGTGTGCGCTGTTGTTCGTGATGCTCAAAACACAATCTGGATTGGTACGGCAGGCGGCGGTGTTTGTCGCGTAAATAAAACAATCACCACAATTACTAAAGCAGATGGACTTGCATCAAACAATATTTACTTGTTGCAGCCCGACCGCAAGGGTGATATTTGGGCAGGCACAGAGCGCGGTCTCGACCGGATGCGGTTTGATGCTTCAGGAAAACTGAAAAGTGTTAAACATTATGGTCGCGGCGAAGGACTTGCGGGCATTGAGGTTAGCGTAAATGCTTCGTGCATGGATGAAAAAGGGCAACTCTGGTTTGGCACGGTTTACGGTGCAACGCGCTACAATGCCAATGCTGATGCCGAAAGCCGAATCCCGCCGCAGGTACATATTACAGGGCTGCGTTTGTTTTTTACGCCAATTCAGGAAACCGTATTCGGACAAAAAACATCAGGTTGGTTTGGATTACCGGATACTTTGGTCTTGCCTTACGACCAGAATGCTTTACGTTTTGAATTTACAGCGATTGACCTGCGGAACCCCGAAGGTGTTCGTTTCCGATGGAAGCTGGATGGTTTTGACAAAGACTGGTCGCCCGAAAATACGGAACGACAGGCCACCTACTCCAATCTTCCGCCGGGCGATTATGTATTTAGGTTGCAAGCCCGCAATGCTGACGGTTACAGCAGTGAGGAACAGATTTTCAGGTTTTCAATTACACCACCGTTTTGGGATACATGGCTCTTCAAAATTACGGCAGCGGTTCTGCTGTTGTTGATTGTAGCATTGATTTTCCGCTGGCGTGTAGCAGGAATCAGAAAACGAAATGCGGCAAAAGTTGAGAAGCTGAAATTAGAAAAAAGCTTGCTGGAGCTTGAACAGAAAGCATTGCGATTGCAGATGAATCCGCATTTCATTTTCAACGCGCTGCAATCGATTCAGGGATTTATTGCACGAAACGACAGTGCGGAAGCCCGTCGCTACCTGGCTAAATTCGGGAAGCTGATGCGGCTTACACTCGACAACTCTAGGCAGCAGTGGACAAGCGTTGAACAAGAAGCAGAATTGCTGCAGCACTATCTCACGCTTGAAGCGCTTTGCATGAACAACAGCTTTACGTTTAGTATTAACACCACTGATGTTGATGCACCCGAATCAACTTATCTGCCGGTAATGCTGATACAGCCTTTTGCCGAAAATGCAGTTGTTCACGGCATGCGACATCTCGAAAAAGGCGGACAGATCAGCATTCATTTTAAGGTTAGTGAAAATCAGTTAACTGTAAAAATCACCGATAACGGAGTTGGTCGTAAACGTGCGTCTTTACTGGAAAGCAAAGAAATTAAACAACATGCATCAGCTGCTCTGGATATTACCCGCGAGCGGCTGAAACAATTAAATGAACCTGGAAAACCGGAAAGTAAATTTGAAATCCGTGACCTTGCACAAGGAACGGAGGTGGTGATTTACATTGGGGCAATCAGCATTGAATAGAGCTTGTCTCGTCTCGACTCCGCTCGACGTGACAAGGGCATATTGCCTCGACGTGTCAAGGACTCTTTCGCATGACGTGACAAGGGCACATTGCCTCGACGTATCAAGGACTCTTTCGCATGACGTGACAAGGGCACATTGCCTAGGCGTGTCAAGGACTCTTTCACATGACGTGACAAGGGCATATTGCCTCGACGTGTCAAGGACTCTTTCGTATGACGTGACAAGGGCATATTGCCTCGACGTGTCAAGGAATCTTTCGCATGACGTGACATGGGCACATTGCCTCGACGTGTCAAGGACTCTTTCGCATGACGTGACAAGGGCACATTGCCTAGACGTGTTAAGGACTCTTTCGCATGACGTGACAAGGACTTGAACTGCTCAGTATGACAAGGGCTTTTACCTCGACGTGTCAAGGAATCTTTCGCATGACGTGACAAGGGCTTTTACCTCGACGTGATAAGGCCCCTAACTCTTTCGTTCGATGTGATAAGGTTGTCCACCCTCAGCGTTACAAGCATTTATTACACTCTACAGCAACGCAATTCTGCTAAAAGCTGTTGTCATGTCGAGCGGAGCCGAGGCAAGGCAACAGCTTTTAATCATAAAACTCAAACTCACTGAATTGCAGATAAACACCGCTAACAGCAGAACGGAATGAGAAAAGTTCTACATAATTCTCGGCACTGAAGCGACGGTTTATTTTGAGCAGAATTTTATCTTTTTGTCGTCTCACTTCTTCGAGAATACGACCGTGTTCATCGCGCACATAGTAGAACTCAATGTTCTCGGCGGCATTTACCGACTCAATTCGTTCTTCGATTACGTTGCCGCTTTCATCGTAAACGATATAAATTACTTCAATGGTTTTTCCGGCGCGATTGTAACTTACCTGAGCAATTTGATCTTCGCGGTTTTGAGCATCGTAGTAATCGGTGCGGCGGAGCGTATCATACACCAAATCGCGGGCTATGATCTGCTTTAACCGCGGCGTTACTTTTCCGTCTTCATCAGTTTCTGCCTCATATACACTTTCTTCTTCGTGGGCGGGTTTATTGTCTTCATCATACTTCACCAGTTTCACAATTTTATCAGGAAACTCGGTGCTGTAGATGTAAACTTCACGCTCAGAAAGTTCGCCTTCATCATCTTCAGCGATCAATTCAATAAGCCGATCCTGCTCATCATAAATAAAGCGACGAATAACGGGGAAACCTTCATCAAAGTTTTGACGTTCTTCAATTACTTTACCCTTTTCGTTGTAGTGGTAAGTAATATTCTCGGCCTGTACGCCATCAGAAAATAATTCATGATGCGTGAGTTCACCTTTCTCGTTATACTCGTTTTTAACTTCCTGCAAAATATTACCCTGATCGTCAAACTCTTTTTCACTGAGCAGTTTCCCGTCGGGTGTGTAAGTGAGTTCGTTTACGAGATAGAACTCGGTGCGGTCAATCTCTGCAATATTTTGTTCGGGATCGAAATCGAGACCGGGTGCACGATAAATGCGGTGAAGACGTGCGGGTTTGCGTTTGGGTGTTTCTTTTTCCATAACAGGAGTTGAAATTCTATGCCAAAGATAATGAACCGTCCCACCCGTTTCAGATTCCGTTTGTCCCATTTTTTAGCCTGTACAATAAAATTGGCTTAGATTTGGCTGACTCAAAAACCTAACGTTCAATGAAGTTACGCGCACCCTTATCGGCTGGTTTGCTCATTACAGTTGCTCTGGCAGTAGCCTGCGGAGAAAAAAACAAGGAAAATTCAGGCAATGAGCAGTCTGCTCTTGTTTATCCGAAAACCCGAAAAGTGGATACTGTTCACACGTATTTTGGGGTAAAAGTAAATGATCCGTATAACTGGCTCGAAGACGATAAAAGCGATTCTACAGCCGCTTGGGTTGATGCTCAGAATAAAGTAACGAATGCCTATCTCGAAAAAATTCCATTTCGAGATAAAATAAAAAATCGTTTGCGCGAGATTTGGAATTACGAGAAAATGAGTGCGCCTTACCGCAAAGGCAATCGTTATTTCTTTTCGCGGAATAACGGGATGCAAAACCAGTCGGTGCTGTTTATGAAAGATGGGCTTGCAGCAGCTGAAAAGCAACTCATTGATCCGAATACGCTTTCTAAAGACGGTACAGTTTCACTTGGCGGAACCAGTGTTTCCAAAGATGGAAAATACATGGCTTACAGCATCAGCCGTGCCGGATCAGACTGGAATGAATTTTATGTGCTCGACATTGCTTCCGGCAAGCAAATGAGTGATGAAATTAAATGGTCGAAGTTTTCGGGAGCGGCATGGAAAGGCAATGGATTTTTCTATGGCCGGTACGACGAGCCCAAAGGCAGCGAACTTTCTTCAGCTAACGAAAAACAGAAAGTATATTTCCACACGGTTGGTGAGCCGCAAAGTAAAGATGTGCTTGTTTATAAAGATGATGCACATCCCAACCGCAGCTTTGGCGCTGAAGTTTCTGATGATGAACGCTGGCTGATTCTCTCCACGTATCAATCGACAAGCGGAAACGGTTTGATGGTGAAAGACCTGAGCAAACCTAACGCTCCGTTTCAAACGATCATTGACATCAAGAGCGATAATGATCCGAATTATTCGGTTGTTGATGTACGCGGAAATGAATTGATAGTACTGACCAATGATAATGCGCCACGGTTCAAATTGGTGTCAATCAACATCAATAATCCGATTGCATCGGCCTGGAAAACAATTATTCCGCAAAGCGAAAATTTGCTTGAAAACGTAAGCATTGCCGGCGATAAATACATTGCGCAGCATCTTGTGGAAGTGAAAGCGAAACTTACCGTTTATGATACAACAGGTGCAATGATTCGTGAAATTCCGATTCCGGAAATGTGTGATATCGGAGAGTTAAGCGGACACCGAAAAGACAGTTTGGTTTTCTTCTCAGTTTCGCGATTTACAGCTCCGCCGTCTATTTTCAAATACAACCTGCTTACCAATCAAACATCGCTTTACAGTCAGCCTAAAATCAATTTTGATACTGAGGCTTACGAAACCAAGCAGGTTAAGTATAAGAGCAAAGACGGCACAATGGTTCCGATGTTTATCACACATAAAAAAGGGATAAAGCTCGACGGAACGAATCCGTGTTTTATGTTTGGCTACGGCGGATTTTCATCGCACTACGGTCCGGAATTCCGCATTGACCGTGCTGTATTTCTGGAAGCCGGCGGTGTGTATGCAGTAGCAGGAATTCGCGGCGGCAATGATTATGGTGAAGAGTGGCACGAAGCCGGTATCAAGTGCAAAAAACAAAATGTATTTGATGATTTTATTGCCGGCGGCGAATTTCTGATTGCTCAAGGATACACAAGCAAAGAAAAGTTAGCCGTACAAGGCCGCTCAAACGGAGGCTTGCTGATTGGTGCCGTAATGACACAGCGCCCCGATTTGTTTAAAGTTTGCATTCCGATGGTGGGTGTACTGGATATGCTTCGTTATCATAAGTTCACCATTGGCCGCTACTGGGCGAGTGATTATGGTTTGAGCGAAAATGAAGAAGAATTCAACTGCCTCTACAAATACTCGCCGCTGCACAATGTGAAAGCTACAAGCTATCCGGCTACGCTGATCACCACCGGCGATCACGACGACCGTGTTGTTCCGGCGCACTCGTTTAAGTTTGCAGCTACCTTGCAGGAAAATCAGAAAGGCAATAATCCGGTGCTGATCCGGATTGATAAAAATGCGGGGCACGGATCAGGCAAACCTACCGATAAGCAGATCGAGGAAGCTGCAGATATTTGGGCGTTTGTGTTTAGCAATTTGGGGATGAGTTATTGAAATATCGTTATTGACAAAACTAAACTCCGCCGGATGTCTTTACTAGGCGTTCGGCGGTTGTTTATTCGCCATACAATACGCGTAAAAACCATGCAGGAGGGTTACTCTGTTCGATAATAATTTCTCTATCATCATTAAGTTCAGCCACAATTTGCATATCGTCACTCGTATTATCAATAAACCAAGCCCTGTCAGAAATAGTTAGAGCACTCATGGCAAGATCAAGGGATCGGAAGTACCTGGCTTCAATTTTATCCTCCGCTACATCATGCCCATTTTGCATAACTCTGCCCTTAACCCGGCTCTTTTGTATATCAGCGCTATTTGTGGCAATATAATATAAGTAGATTTTGTATCCTTTAGCTTTTGCTTTTTGCATCCAGTGTATTTTTGAAACATGTGACATTACTGTTTCAAAAACCATGGATTGCCCCTGTTCGAGTAAGCTCTCTCTAATAAATTCAGCTAAGACTGAGGCTTCGTATGAATTGTCGAAATTTACTCCAAGATAAACTATAGTATTCTCTTGTACTACAAAATGATTCTTATTAAACTCTTCTCTGTTTAGATTTTGAACAAACTCCTTAAATGCTTCTTCGGAATTCACTATTCCATAACTTTCGAGTGATAACCTACCTGTATTAGAGATCTCTCGTTGAATTTCATCTGCATTAATCCAAATTCCAATTTTCTGACCTAAATATCTTCTTACTTCGTTAAACAAAGTTGTCTTACCGGATCCATTAGGACCAGCAATAATTCTTAACCTCTTAACAGGAGTGTGAAATTTACGTGGCTTTGAGCCAACATTTTTTGCATCTAATACCACGAAAATTACTTGACCGGAATTTTAATAACATCACCCTTCTTTAGCAGAACACGCTTATGAGGTACAGGTTCATGCTCTCCGATTTCTTCAAAAGAACCATCGGCATTTCGTCTCACCAACTTACCATTTTTGATTGTCAATAAAGACACACCTGCCTCAATAGCTTTTTGTTTCGCTTTACGCGATGCTTTTGCGGCTAACCCCCCCAATAGTTGAGTTGTTAGTTTTCCTCCTATTCCACTGCCCTTCTTCTTTTTCATAACAAAACTTTATACTAAAGATACTAAATCACTTGCTTAATAACAAAACTCCATCCATTCCACAGATAGTAACTACCTTCTTAACCTTCCCAAATGTTATCCACTTCACTTCATCACCTCCCAGCAATAAAACTTTACCGCGAAGCGGAAACATGGTCCGTTCACGCCGGCGTTCGTAATCCGGAATCACAAAAAAAGTACTCCCGGCAGTTGTAATTTCAGCATAATGAAAAATCAGTTGCTGATCGCCAACCCAGGCCGGATAGCCCAAACCGACAA
>CALRTD020000073.1:0-12492 GCA_943371015.1 Synechococcus sp. UW140
TGCTCGGCCAGCCAGTCGCCATCGCCTTTGTAGCCGTGTTCGTGAAACAGTACCCGGGAAGGAATTCCGCATTGTTGCGCGGCTAACCACGACCAGAGCAAAACAGCCATTTCATCGCCGTCTTTGTTGGGAGCTGCATTCAGCACATCGCCGTTCAGCATTTGTCTTTCGCCGGAGGTGGTTACAGCAATGTGTCCGGCTTCGTGCAGCAAATCGCCGGGGTAGAGCATGGTTTCTGTATCAAAAACGATACACCCATTTTCGATTCCGATGCCGGGAACAAATGTGGTTTCGGGTACTTTACCTTCACGCCAGAGAATACCTATTTCGGTAAGAAAGCCGGTAATCTTTTGTATATGTGCGGTGCGCTCTTGAAGCAAATTACTCATCGCCGGTAAATTTAGCGGATAAGCGTAACAGTTCCCTTCTGATCAATAAATTCACCTTCAGCAGTTCTGAACGTGAGCGTCCACACATAAACTCCGGGCATACATTTTTCGCCACCTACTCGCCCGTCCCAGCCATCGGTCTTTGCATTTGTCTGATAAATCATTTCGCCCCAGCGATTGAAGATCGTGAACTGGTAATGCGATACATCTACAAAGCCGGTCGAAGGCATAAACAAATCATTCATTCCGTTGCCGTTGGGCGTAAATGCATTGGGCACAAATACTAAGGGTTTCTGTGCAACCTCGGCAACGTTTGAATAACTCGTATCAGCATATCCAAATATGTTAACGGGTGTTTCAACGGCTTCAATATAATAACTGAAACGGCCGCGCATCGGAATAAATGCATCAACAACATCTGTGTATGTGTAAACGCCTGCGCCGGTAAACGGAATAGAAGCTATTGGACCGGGATCGGGAACACCATCAACCATTCGGTAAATGTTGTAGCCCAGCACGGGCGATGCCCAGCCTTCATATTCATTCCAGATCAATGTGTTTGTAATTTCGTTGTTGGCTGTGGCTTTCAGCACAATTGTACGACCAACATTTGAGATTATCGCATCATTTCCGCAACTGTCAACCACAACCATCTGATACCAATATGATTTTGAATTTGTAGCAAGACCATTATCAGTGAAACTGATTTGTGAAACAGTTGAACCGAAAGGAACAGTTGCAACTAGCAGCCAGGGACCAGTTGGAGTTTCGGAGCGATAGAATTTGTATTCCGATACATCGGCTGTAGCATCAACATACGCGCGCACTTCAACCGTATTAGCTGCACTTACGCTTGCTCTGCGCAAATAACCGAAGGCCGGTTGCTGCACAACATCGGCAAACAAACAAACCTCTTGTGAAGTTGATGTAATTTGCCCGGCAGCATCGTATGCGATTATGAAATAACAGTAAGTCGAAAACTGATTGAGTCCGGTATGTGTAAAACTTACCGCATTTGCAGGTGCGGTTCCGGCATACTGTATCGGCCCGCCATTCTCTGTAAACCAAATCCTGTAACCAGCTACGCCTCCGGGCATATTGGAATAGGCATTCCAGGTCAACACTGCGGCGGCATTGCAGGCATCAAGACTCGCACTGGCAAACATAGTGTGGTGCTGAGCACTGAATACGGTAACATTATTGCAACTGTCAACTGCTGCTATTGCATACAACTCGCTTTGCTGATCGGCTTGCGATAAGTTGTTGGTGTAGGCTGTTGAGTTATAGCCATATACTGTATCAATTGCCACCCATAAACTATTGATATATTGAAATATAATGTATGAAGTAACATCCGTTGAAGTGGATGGCTGCCAACCCAACACAGCATTACCTGCTGCATTTACCGAAACACTGTCGAGCTGTGGAATATTGGGGACAGTTATGTCCTGCACCAAAATACCATCGGTATTGGAAATTGAATTACAGCCCAGCAGATCACCAATTCCAATTACGTAATTTACAGTAGTGTTGCAATAAGGAACTGAATCAGTATAACTCAATGTTTGCGTTGAATCAATGAGCGACCAAACTCCAACAGGATATTCTTTGTAAATGTAAAACCAGGTGAACTGTGAGGCAGGTGCAGGAGTTCCGATATTGTTCCAACTGAGAGTTGCAGTGAGATTTCCGTTATTGACTACCTGCAAATAGATTGTACTTAATGTATCACGCGGTTGCTGATAGGTACAGCAGCCAATACGCGACTGTACATAATAATAAACCGGACCCGCATTCGCATTTGCACCTGCATGTGTGTAAGAAAGCTGGTTGTAATTGAAGAGGGAATCAACAACCACAAATGGTCCGTTTTGGTTTAACGATGTGAAAATATGATAGCTGTTGAACGTTCCCGTCGGATCTGGTGGTTGTGCCCAGGTAAGCGTAACGCCTCCGGCCGCATCAACCGCAAGGCAATGCAAATCGGGCGAGTCGATGGCCAGCGGACTTGATGATGAAGAGGGAAGGTTGGTTGGTAAAGTGAGATTCGGCTGAGCGTTATCGCGGTAATGTTTCATCTGCACAAACACATCACCCAAACTCAAAAACACAGGCGAAGCCAGAGCCTGATGTGCAGACAAAGCCAAAAAAGCCAGAAAAAACAGAATCAGTCGGATTCTTTTTTTCATGTTACGTGTTATCAATGTAATTCTGCCATTACAAAGTTAACATTTCAGGCCACTTTTCAAAGCTTGAGAGGCTTTACAGTACTAATGTGTACTAAAAGCTTACTTCCGCATCCCTGCCACCAACTCGGTCAAATCATCCGGGTTGAGATACTTCTGCGCCAGCTGCTGCAACTCGGCGGCTGAAATACTTTGCACGGTTTGCAGGAAACGGTTGTAATAATCGTAGCTGAGCTTGTAGCCCAGCAAGCCTTTGAGACGATCAGCAAGTGCAAAGGGGCCGTCGGTGCTGCGGAGGAAAACGCCGGTCATGTAGTTGCGCACGAGCTCGAGTTCATCGGCGGGAATTTCTTCCTGACGGAGCTTGTCGAGTTCAGTGCGGATTTCGTGCAGCGTGGCGTTGGTTACGTTTACGCCTACTTCGGTAGAAATTACAAAGTAACCGGCTTCGCGCAATGAAACCAGACCAGAGCCAATGCCATACGTATAACCTTTATCCTCGCGGATATTGGCCATGAGCCTTGAACCAAAGTAGCCGCCAAACACGGTGTTGAGCACCTGCATACCGTGGTAATCAGCATGCGTTTTGTTGAACAGCAAACGCCCGGTGCGGATGGCCGATTGAATGGCATCTGCTTTTTCGAGCGTGTGAATGCGTCCGGAATGCGTAACCGGCGCAGGAAGTGCGGCATGCACGGCAGGCTGTGTACCGGATGCAAGCGAACCAAATACGTTGCTGATTTCTTTCGTCACCGCATCCGTTACCATACCGGCTACAATAATGGTGCAGCCTTCGGGTGTGTAATGTGTGCGGTGAAAATCAATTAGCTGCTCGCGGGTAAGTTGATCGAAATCGCTGAGTTCGGCTTTTGCACCGTACGGGTGCTGTGTGCCGAAAAGCAATTCTGAAAAGCCGCGGCGCGCCATGTTACCTACTTTGGAGGCATCGACTACAAACTTTTGGCGACGGTTGCTGATATACACATCAAACTCGGCCGCCGGAAAAGAGGCTTCAAACAGCATGGCACGCACCAGCGGAAGCACCGCGGGCAGGTGGCGGTTGAGCGTATAAAGCGTAAACGAAGCAGTATCGTGCGTGGTTTCCGATTCGATAAATGCGCCGTAGTAGTCGAGTTCTTCGGCCAGTTCCTCGGCGCTGCGGCCGGGTATGCCTTCGTCAAGCATATCGTTTACCGCAGTAGCTACTAACGGTTTCGGCTGGTGGCAAATGCCTGCGGCAAACTGCCATTCAATTTTTACAACTTCCTGCGTTCCGGCATTGAGCACGAAAACCGGAATGCCGTTGGAGAGCTTATGTTCTGCGGCCTGCAAAAGATGTACATCTTTTACCGAATGAAATGCCGGGGCCTGTGTGCGGTTGGGTGTAATAGTCATGTAGTTTGCAGATCAGGCCGTTTTGGCGGCACGGTAGTGTAAAGCAGAACAGTTGGTGCGGCGCATAACTTCGGCTGCGGTGCTGCGAATCGTTTCGGCAGTAACAGCGCGGTAGTTGGCCACTTCATTATTGATGTTTGATGCATCGCCGAGCAACTCGAAATACGCTAAGTTCATCGCTTTATCCAGTACACCCATTTCGGCAAATTGCAGCGACGACTCGGCTTTGTTTTTCACCTTGTCGAGTTCGCGTTCTGAAACAAGTTCAGTGGTTAGTTTTTCGAGTTCGGCAAACACAGCGGCTTCACCTTCATCGGTACTGATGCCTTCGTTCATTTTGCCCGAAACCACAAACAACCCTTTATCGAGATCGCCCATTACATAAGCGCTGATTTCACTGAACACTTGCTGCTCTTTCACCAAGCGGTTGTACAGCCGTGCCGAATTGCCGCGCGAAAGCAGATCGGAAATCAGATCCATTGTATAATATCCGGTATCACGGCGGTCAGTCATGTGAAACGCCATATACAGCGCATCATACGGCACATCGCGTTCCACTTCGAGGCGGCGGTATTCGGTTTGTGCAGGTTCAGCAGGAAGGTTGCGGAGCGGTTTTACACCGGCGTCAATGGGCTGAAACCATTTTTCGGCAAGCTGTTTTACCTGTTCGGTTTCCACATCACCGGCAACAACCAGAATGGCGTTCGACGGATTGTAATGTTTGGCAAAAAAGGCTTTCACATCTTCCATCTTCGCTAATTCGATGTGTGAAATTTCTTTGCCGATGGTTGCCCATTTGTACGGATGCACTTTGTAGGCCAGCGGGCGCAGCAGCAGCCATACATCGCCGTAAGGCTGATTCAGGTAGCGCTGCTTGAACTCTTCAATCACTACACTGCGCTGCACTTCCAGACTTTTCTCTGAAAACGCAAGGCTCAGCATCCGGTCCGACTCGAGCCAGAAACCGGTTTCGAGATTTTGCGAAGGCAGGGTGAGGTAATAGTTGGTAATATCGTTTGAAGTGAAAGCGTTGTTCTCACCACCTACCCGCTGCAGCGGCTCATCGTAGCTCGGAATATTTACCGAGCCGCCAAACATGAGGTGTTCAAACAAATGCGCAAAACCGGTGAGGTGTTCTTCCTCATCACGCGCCCCCACATCATACAAAACATTTATACAGGCAAGCGGAGTTGAATTATCGCGGTGAACCAACACGCGCAGGCCATTGGTAAGTGTAAAACGGTCGAATTGAATCATAGATATAAACAGAACTGCGGACAAATTGCGGAATAGCTTTTTGCTGAAACAGTGTGCAAAGTTACGGCGATTTTTTGGGACTGTCTTTGATCTAAAAGCATCCCGTAACGTCGCGATGCATTTCGCAGCGTCACGCTGCATCGCGGCAGTCTTTGATCTAAAAACAGGCTGTTATGTCGCCACCGCAATAGCTGCGGTGGCGATACGACCGGGAAATATGTTTTTTAATCAGCTTTTACCGGCGGTCGCATCATCACCAGCAAAATCACACCCAGCAACGCATCCACAATACCACCGCTAATCATCATCCACCGCCCCTCGCCTTGTGCATACAGCATGATCCAGAATGCAGCGGCCAGCAGTTTACCCAAACCGCCAACAAGCATAACGCCGCGGTTGGCCGCAGGATTAGTAGCTGTTACAAAGTAGCCAATCCCCATGATGAACACAAAGCCCCAGAAAAGCTGATGATACATGGGCACAAACGGAAACGTGAGTTCCGGCTCGGGCTGGCGTTCAAAAAACTGTGAGAAGAAAAATGCCGGAGCCGCAAAACTTAAAACAGCTGCACTAACATTAACCGCTGCCATAAAAAGCAGTAACTGACGCTGGTAACGAAAAATGAAATTCACAGAAGTTGAATTGCGATACTGATCAGTATCAATTATACTTATTCGAATGAAAGAATTGTTTTGCGGATAATGGCAATGCACTCGCGGAGTTGTTCTTCGGTAATTACCAGCGGAGGTGCAAAGCGGATAATATCACCATGCGTGGGCTTTGCCAGCAGTCCGTTGTCTTTTAAGCGCAAGCAAACATCCCATGCCGTTTTACCGTCTTTCGGTTCAATTACTATGGCATTAAGTAAACCTTTTCCGCGCACAGTGGTGATGCGTGTTGAAGGAATTGCAGCGAGTTCATCGCGAAGAATTTTACCCAGTCGCTCCGAATTTTCGGCAAGTTTTTCGTCTTTCAGCACCTGCAACGCTTCCATCGCAACGCGACAGGCCAGGGGGTTTCCGCCGTAGGTTGAACCGTGTTCGCCGGGCTTGATGGTGAGCATAACTTCATCGCTGGCCAGCACTGCTGAAACCGGCAGAACGCCGCCCGAAAGGGCTTTTCCGAGCACGAGCAGATCGGGCTTAACGTTTTCGTGATCGCAGGCCAGCATGCGGCCGGTGCGGCAGAGACCGGTCTGCACTTCGTCGGCAATCATCAGCACGTTGTATTTCGTGCAGAGATCGCGCACACCTTGCAGATAACCTTCGTGCGGAACTACAACGCCGGCTTCGCCCTGAATGGGTTCAAACATAAAGCCGGCCACATGGGGATCGCGGAGGGCTTCTTCAAGCGCCGAAAGGTTATCGTAAGGCACAATCACATAGCCCGGAAGATACGGCCCGAAGTTGGTGTAGCTGTCGGGATCGGTAGAAGAGGAAATAGCGGCAAGTGTGCGGCCCCAGAAGTTGCCTTCCACAAAAACCATTTTCGCCTGATTGGCCGGAATGCCTTTCTTCACATACCCCCAGCGGCGGGCTAATTTCAATGCAGTTTCACCGGCTTCAACACCGCTGTTAACGGGCAAAACTTTATCATACCCGAAAAACAGAGTGATAAAGCGTTCGTATTCGCCCAAACTATCGTTGTAGAAAGCTCGGGAAGTAAGCGTAAGTTTTTGTGCCTGCTGTGTCAGTGCGTTGATAATGCGCGGGTGACAATGCCCCTGATTTACGGCCGAGTAAGCAGAAAGAAAATCGAAATACTGTTTGCCTTCCACATCCCAAACAAATACACCTTCACCGCGCTCAAGCACAACCGGAATAGGGTGATAATTATGAGCGCCGTAGCGATCTTCGAGGCTGATCAGTTCTTCTGAGCGGGTCATAGCGGCCGTTGTGGTGTGCATATTGTCTTTACTTATTCGCAAAAAGCGGAATGTTTAGCGCCTGTTTTAACCAAAACAGGACATCTTTTAAGCGTTGCTGCAAAGGTAGCGAAAAGCCTCCGTTTCCCGAAAACTGGTCATTTCGGGTATTCCGCTAACTAATAACCGGCTTTTGCTAACCCGAAGTTCCGATGCAATCGTAAATGTTCAATATTTGATCGCCTGAGTCAAAAATTCATGGTTGGATAAATGAATTAATACAGCTCAACACCCCCAACCAGGTTGAACTGTGTTTAAGATGAATTGTAGGGACCCTTATACAATTCACGGGGAAAAATAGAGCTGGGGCGCTCTTTTTTCCATTCAACTGATCTGTCGGAAAGCAGATCAGTTTTTTTATGCCCATTAGTTAAACAAAACCGTAAAAAAAGCACCAATCAGCATAATATACAGCCAATAAACAATGCCCGAAGAAACAAAAAAATGCAGCGTAAAAATCACCCCATTTCGCCATTGATTGCGCACCAACAACCGCACGCTAACAATCAGCAAAACAAGGGTGTGCACAGTACCTGCAATAAAAGCAATAACATTAGCCCAGGCATACCCCCGGTTTGCTGTTAAGTCAGTATATCTCAAAAAACAAAGCAGCAAAACCACCGAAAAAATCAGCGTCAGCAACACATGCCAAACCCAAAGCCGAACAAAAAAATGACGAAACCCCGTTTCAGAAACCATAAGGCAAGATACATTTTTGTAGTTGCCTGACACAATTAATGCCAAAAAACAGACTGAGCGAAGCGAAGCAGTGTAGACTGAGCGCAGCGAAGCATGGTAGTCTGAGCGCAACGAAGCATGGTAGACTGAGCGTAGCGAAGCATGGTAGACTGAGCGCAGCGAAGCATGGTAGACTGAGCGCAGCGAAGCATAATAGACTGAGCGCAGCGAAGCATTTCACTCTTCACTCTTCACTCTTCACTCTTCACTCTTCACTCAACACTCTTCACTCAACACTCAACACTCATCACTCAACACTCCTGCACAATCCTACTCAACTACAAGCTTATACCCCACCCCCCTCAAATTAATAAACTTAATCCGCTCATCATTCTTAAAATACCTGCGCAACTTCGTAATCACCACATCCATATTACGACTTGTATAAACCGTATTCATCCCCCAGATTTCTTCAAGCACCCGTTCTTTTTCAACCACCTGATTGATGTTTTCCGATAAAAACTGAAGCAGTTTGGCCTCTTTAAATGAGATCGTTACCGAGTCGTTGCCAAACAACAATGTTTGTGCAACTGCATCAAAAACATAATTCCCGATCTGATAGCGGGTTTTACCGGCTGCACGGGTAATGGTGCGGAGCAGAACCTGAATCCGGGCCAAAAGCTCATCAATCGAAAACGGTTTTTTCATGTAGTCGTTTGCCCCTGCCTCAAAGCCTTTGAGCACATCAGCGGTTTGCGATTTTGCGCTCAGAAACAGCAGCGGAATAAACTCATTCTGCTTTCTGATTTCGGAAGCAACTTCATAGCCGCTCATTCCCTCCATCATAATATCAAGCACAGCAATATCAGGCAAAAACTTTTTGTACACGGTCAGTGCTTCGGCACCGTTTCGTGCAATCATTACTTCAAAGCCTTTGGTTTCTAATGTATCCTTAATAATCATGGATAACATATCTTCATCTTCAACGAGCAGTAGTTTGTGCATATATCGGTAGTTGTAATTGAACATCGGTACCACAAACACCATCACTGATGAGTGATACATTGCCTTTGTGTAATTCAGTAATTGTTTTTACATAATGCAGGCCCAGCCCGTAGCCTTTCGATTTCTGATCGCCTTCGAGCGGTACCTGAAAAAATTTCTCGAATACATCTTTCTGGTGTTTTTGCGGGATTCCGGGACCATTATCGCCAACAGTAACGGTAACGTATTTGCCGCGAATTTCCATGCTCAGCCAAACTCTCACCTGTTGCATGCCCGAATGCTTTACGGCATTATCAATAAGCGTATTCAGGATATTGGTGAGGTGAAATTTATCGCCCGAAATCACACACTCTTTTTCCGGAAGTTCCAGTTCAAGCAGCAGTTGATCGGGATGTGATTCGGCCCAAATATCAGCCACTTCCTGCAGAAGATCATTAATATAAATTTGCTCCAGTTGCAACTGAAAATCATCTTCTTCAATGGCATAGGTTTGCAAACTTTTATCAATCAACGTGTTTATTCGCTCGGCCTGTACACGCGTCATACGCAGATACTGAAGCGTTTTCTCTTTGTTATCTAATATTGAATATTTCTCCAATGCTTCGGTAGCTGCAAGAATAACAGCAACAGGCGTTTTTATTTCGTGATTTACGTTATTGATAATCGTGTACTTCAGCATGGTAAGCTCAAGATTGCTCCTGAGAAAACGAATAATGATGATGTACATAATCACCGCAATAATAATGATGATGATGAACAGGAAAAATTCATCCAGCACACGTCCGTAGAGAAATTCGCGTAAATTATTTATTCTGATTACGATAAACGCATTATTATCATACATACAAGGAGCTGTATAGTAATAGTCGCCGGAAGTAAAACCGTTTTGCGATGTATTTCTGAGATCATTTTTCAGGTATTCTTCCGCTGCCAGCTTATCCGACGAAATTACTTTTGATACATTCTCAAGCGTATTGTTATCCGAATAACTCAGCATGATTACTGTGAAATCAACATAATAATTTCGGTACTCATTATAATCTTTAATGAGGTAGTTAAATATCTGTTCGTCTTCAGCATTACCATAAGGTGGCTGCTCTGTGGGTTCCGGAATTTTTCCGGCCAGGTTCAGGTTTTCGTCTGTGGCTTCGGTAAGCGAAATATCATCGATTCCGAAATCATTAAACATGCCCGATGTGTTTCTGTTGTATAAACTGATGACAGCTTCACTTGATTTTCCGCTGTACCAAATCTGTTTATAGGCCATCCAGTTTCGCGTTTCTTCGGGCACAAATGCAGATGGCAAACAACTGTCGTTTAAACAGGGCTGCACAAAAGCGCGTTGCCAGCGGGTTTCAGATATGCGCTGGTTGTCTTTGGGATGCGAGAGATTGCTGAGATAAAATTGCAGAATGTATTTCCGACCGGGTTTTACGTTTACGGTTTGTTTCCAGATCACCACATTGGAATCAACCGGTCCGTCGACCAAAAACATTTTCCCGTCCTGATCATGCGGCTCTCCTTCCCAATTCCAATGCAATTTTGCGGCTGAATTGGTAACTACTGATGTTCCGCTTTTCTGCGGATTGGTGAGCAGAGAATTATTGTTTGTTAAGTCTTCTACATCTGACTCAAAGAAATCCGTGCCCTCAGAAAAAGATCCATTTTTAATCAGGTTCAGCGAATCAGGCCATACATATCCCCCGGGAAGAAGCGGAATTGTTTGCTTCATTCGTTCATTCATCTGCAAGCGGTTGCTTACAAACGAACGATGCTGGTTCACCACATCTGTTGCCGACATACGCACCACCCGCATGAGTGATCGCTTTTCGTTGTTGTATTTAAAGACAATGCTCAAAAACACCAGCGAAATAATAATCAGCAGCATCAGCAATACTAAAATGCTGATCAGGCGCGGACTATTACGAGATGCTGAAACCGACATGCTTTAGGGTTGCTGTTTGCTTTAAGCTGTATGTATGCTACAATTCTTATTTAACAACTGGCTACAAGATAAAAAATGAAAGCTGCAAAATCCAATATATTATGACAAGCGGTTAATGGAAGTACAAATTGTGCGCAGGGCTATGTCTTATACATATAAATGCACAGACTGTTGTACCTTTGCCGCCTTATGAAGCGCAAAGAATTTCCGATTTACGAAAAGGTTGAGATTACTGCAGCAGCAGCCGAAGGCAAATCGCTTGCACGAATTGATAACCTTGTAGTTTTTGTAAGCAATGCAGTGCCCGGCGATATTGCCGATATCCGCATTACCCGCAAACACCGCAGGTTTATTGAGGGAGAAGCAATTCATTTCCACCAGCTTTCAGACAAGCGCAGTCAACCGGCCTGCGAGCATTTCGGTCTTTGCGGAGGTTGCAAATGGCAGCATCTCGACTACAACTGGCAGCTGCAGTACAAGCAGCAGCAAGTTACTGATGCACTCAGCCGAATCGGTAAAATTCAGTTTCCGGAAGTAATGCCTATTCTCGGCTCTGCTGCCACATACAACTATCGCAACCGTCTCGATTACAGTTTCTCCAACAAGCGCTGGCTGACTGCCGAAGAAATTTCGCGTGAATTCGAATTTACCGACCGTAATGCGCTTGGTTTCCATATTCCCGGCACATTCGACAAGGTGCTTGATCTCAACAAATGCCATCTCCAGAAATCACCCTCTGATGACATCCGCGCCTTTGTTCGCGAATATGCACGCAAATTCAATCTTTCGTTTTTCGATATCCGAAACAAAGGCGGATTGCTTCGCGGACTAACCATACGCACAGCATCAACCGGCGAAATCATGGTAATTTTTCAATTCTATTATGATGCTCCCGAAGAAACACATCCGCTGCTGCAAGCCGTTGCCGATGCTTTTCCGCAAATCACCTCCTTGCTTTGGATCACCAACGGAAAAGCCAACGATACGTTCCATGATTTGCCCGTAAATGTATTCAGCGGTCGCGATCATATTTTTGAAGCGATGGAAAATCTCCGCTTCAAAATTGGACCTAAATCTTTCTACCAAACCAACTCAGAGCAAGCCTACGAACTGTATAAAGTAACCCGCAATTTCGCACAGCTTACCGGCAGCGAAAACGTATATGACCTGTACACCGGAACCGGAACCATTGCCCTGTTTACAGCTGCACAGGCTCAAAAAGTTACCGGCGTAGAACTTGTTCCTGCTGCTATTGAAGATGCAAAGCAAAATGCGGCTATGAACAACATCAGCAATGCACAATTCTTTGCATCTGATATGAAAGATATGTTTACACCGGGATTCCTGAGCACACACGGACAACCCGATGTCATCATTACCGACCCGCCGCGCGCAGG
The DNA here is from genome assembly GCA_943371015.1 of Synechococcus sp. UW140. Taxonomy (GTDB): domain Bacteria; phylum Bacteroidota; class Bacteroidia; order Palsa-965; family Palsa-965. The sequence continues at coordinate 12,177 of CALRTD020000073.1, forward strand.
CATGCACGAAGATGTGGTGCGCTGTATTGCCGGCAGCAATGCAAAACGTGTGGTTTATGTAAGCTGCAATCCCGCTTCACAAGCCCGCGATCTGGAAATGCTTAACGAAACTTACAGCGTAGCCAAAGTGCAACCCGTTGATATGTTTCCGCAAACACATCACGTAGAAAATGTTGTGCTGCTCGAAAAACGCTGAATAATCGGCTAACTCTCTTAAACAGTCATCCCGTTTCTGATCAATCAGAAACGGGATGATTTATTTATACAAACTATTCAAGCACGCAATCGCTGTAAATTAATTTCTATTTAAAAGTAA
>CALRTD020000074.1:0-12465 GCA_943371015.1 Synechococcus sp. UW140
ATGGTTGCAGTGAGCGGAATAATTTTCACCACAATAGCTACCGGAAACAGTCAGCAAACCGATCAGCACTATTCGCAGCTTCTCACAACGGAAGAAGAGCAATTGCAGCAACAACTCAGGTTGAACGAAATGCTTTTTGAAGGCCGTAAAGACTCATTACCTCCAAAAACAAAAGAAGCACATGCGGCAGCCATTGCGTATGTAAATTACCTGAGTGTGCTCAAAACAAAAACACTTCAAAATGCCGGTGTATTCACTTACAGCGAAGTGAAATTCTGGAACAGCACCGGTATTTCAGAAAGTTTACAGACGGAGGCCGCCGAGTATAACTTACCTGCTGCATCCCGGCAACGCGCAATTTTAGATCGGTTATCGGGCTTTCAAAAATCAGGCAGAATTGAAGATGAAAAGCTAAACAGAATGCCATTTGGATTATTGATGCTGGAAATCACACAGCGGCAGCGCGAAGCGCTGATGCAGGATGCCGGTTTGCTGATAAAGACAAAATAAAAATGAAACCGGGCAGTGCAGATTATTCATGTACTGCCCGGTTTGCTGATACAGTTTCAGGAACTGAATAGCTTAGAGTACAGAGGTTTTGGCTAGTGATTGAATTAGTAGAGAAAAGGATTTATACTGACTTCAGCCCCAGCTCAACTAAAAAACGCTTGTATTTGTAGAGCAAAAACAGTTGGCTGTATTTTTCAATGTCAGATGCTGCACCAAAGCGCAACTGAAATGAGCCTTTGTGGTTTACTCAATCATTTCGAGATGAGTTTCCGGAACCCAGCCCTGACGGTTTTTGCTGTTTCGGCACCACCACCATCCGCCGTTTTCGTAAATGCCTTCTACAACATCGCCTTCGTTTACCGGAAGTTCTGCTGCGCTGTAGTCTGTATTTGCGGTAAATACTCCGTCTTGCTCATCGAGCAGGTTTTCGGGCATCCAGCCTTCGCGGCCATCAGGCCCTGTACACCAGCGAAAAGTAGGCCATTCAGTATCAAATTTTCCGGCAATAACTGTATCACCGCGCTTCACCGTAATCGGGTTTTCGTAATAAACAGTGTATTGACGGATGCAGCGAAAGACCATAGCTTAAATTTTTCGAAATTAAAGATAAGTGCAAATGCACGATTTGCATTAATTTCACATTGATTTCTATATCACTTTACCTAAAAATATGAACCGCGCTTACTTTTTGGGAATTGCATTTGCCGCAATAAGTTGCAGCGGCGACTCGGCTGCGTCTCATTCTCCGTCACAGGAAACAACCAACCAGGTACAAACTTCGGCAACAGCAGTTCCGCAGCTGCTCGATAGTTTGTTGCTCTATAAATCTGAAGCCGAATTGCGCAGCGTTTTTGGCGATAACAATGTAAAATTCGACACTGCATGGGGACCGGAAGGAACAAACTGGCTGTGTACGTATTTGTATCAGGGAACGCCTGATGAAGTGCAAATTACCTGGCACAATGAAACAGAGCGCAGCGATATGCTGATGCTCAAGATAAGTGCAGGCATTGTAAATGATCAACCGGTGAGCTACAAAGGCCGCTGGAAAGTGAAAGCCGGAATACTGCCAGGCCTCACGCTTGCTCAATTGGAAAAGCTGAACGGTAAACCATTTACGTTTTCCGGCTTTGGCTGGGATTATGGCGGAGGTGTTGCAGGCTGGGAAGGCGGCAAACTCGAGAACTCCGGCATTTCCGTTCTGCTTCGAGAATCGCCGCTTATTTATGAGTTTATGGAACAAACAGAACTAGCCCGTGTACTCGGTGATCAGCAAGTAAGCAGCAGTGAACCTGTGCTTGAAAAAATGCAGGTGCAGGTGCAGGAAGTTATGCTTACTGCTCAAGTGAAATGATGATTTTTTTGAATGAATACTTTCGAGCTCTACTACAAACAAATTCATATTGGTACGCTAACAGAGTTAAACTGGGATATGCGAAGCTCTGGAACTATTGTTTATCATTTCAATTGTTTGAACCCAAAACTCAACGAAAAACGACTCTCGGAATATATTTTATTCTCTCAGAGAGAAAATGATTCATTTGAAAATGGTGATGAAAAACTGCTTGCCGAAATCGCTGAATCAAGTAGTACTTACATTGATTTTATGGAGAGTGAAGACTGGTTCATTATTGATAATAACGCAAAAAAAATCAAAATTTTGTGTCCGTTATTTTTCGCTGAAAATGAAATCGTCTGGCAAGCTATTTAATCAATAAAACAAAAAAGCCGCCCCTGCATTTAGTAACAGGGACGGCTCTGATTAGACTAAAATCTTACTTCAACCGCTTCATATTTATCTCACGAACCGGCGCAAGTACAATCGGTACTTTCTCAACAACTACAGAGCTTGTATCAAGTCCGAATGCGCTTTCTTCTGAAAGTGTAATTGGTTTCATGAAGTAATAAATATCCAGTATTACTTTTTCATAAGCAGGAAGCTCGTTGTCGTTTGACAAGTACTTTTCAAGCACAACAAAACTGAAATCGCCGGTAACGCTTTTCTTGTTCAGCGATTCATAACGGCTGGTAATGTCCACTTCATGATTCTCTACCATTTCAGAAACCACTTTGCGGAACAGCAGATTGATTTTTGTAGGTACGCGGAAACCGAGGTAGAAGTCAATACGGAATACATCGTTAGAAACCATTTCGGTCACTTTGTATTCCATGGTGTAAGGCTGATCGGTAACGTGAACGTGTACAAACCAGTAGATATCGGCACGTTTGGGGCGTTTCTGTAAAATCGAATACAGAATCTTTGATTCAATATCGTCTTTGTGATCGGCACTGGTCAGATAAACCAAGTGTGTAGAATATTTGGAAACTGAGTTGTCCTGACTCAGTTCTGCCAGCAGCGGCAGGTATTCTTTCACTTTCACAAATTCCACATAACGGTTGCGGATTTTACGTGCATCATACCAAATCCACATCACCAGAATAAGCACCGAGGCGATGATCAATGTGATATAGCCTCCGTGCGCAAACTTTTCGAGATTGGCAATCAGGAACAGTGATTCGATGGAGAGGTAAACAAACAGCAGCAGCACAATGAGCAGCGGATGATAGCGCTTCATGTACAGATAGAAACTGAGCAGCATTGTAGTCATAAGCATCGTAATAACGATAGCTAAGCCATAAGCCGCTTCCATGTTTGATGATTCCTGGAAGTAAAGTACAACGCCGATACAGCCAATCATCAGCAGCCAGTTAATAGAGGGAATGTAAAGCTGCCCTTTCAGATCTGAAGGATATTTGATGCGCACCTTGGGCCAGAAGTTAAGGCGAATGGCTTCGTTAATGAGCGTAAACGAACCACTGATTAACGCCTGACTGGCAATGATGGCCGCTGCTGTAGCAATGATAATGCCGGTAACTTTAAACCATTCAGGCATTACGGCAAAAAACGGGTTGGTACCATTCAGCAACTGTCCTTCATGCTCAAGCAACCATGCGCCCTGACCAAAATAGTTGAGGATAAGTGCAGCTTTTACGAAGCCCCAGCTTGCGCGTATATTCCCGCGGCCGCAATGGCCAAGATCTGAATACAAGGCTTCGGCACCAGTTGTACAGAGGAATACGGCGCCAAGTAAAGCCAGTGAGCCCGGGTGTTCTACAAGCATTTTCACCGCGTAGTGCGGGCTAAGTGCTTTAAGGATTTCAAGATTGCCGAAAATGTGAGAAACGCCAAGCACAGCCAGCATCGAGAACCACACAAACATAATGGGACCAAAGAAACGTCCCACTAATTTTGACCCGAATTGCTGAATAAGAAACAAACCGGCAATAATGCTGATTACAATAGGAATAGTGTTGATTTTCGGATCAAACACCCGTAAACCTTCAATTGCCGAAGCAACTGAAATGGGCGGTGTAATAATTCCGTCGGCCAGCAGCATTGATCCGCCAACGATAGCCGGGAAAAGCAACCATTTCTTCTTGGTTCGGCGAACAAGGGTGTAGAGCGCAAAGATCCCGCCCTCACCGTTGTTATCGGCGCGGAGGGTTAACAGCACATACTTAATTGTAGTTTGGAGTGTAAGTGTCCACACAATGCAGGAAAGGCCGCCCAACACGTAATCGCTGCTGATCGGATTTGTTCCTACAATGGCTTTCAGTACATACAGTGGAGATGTACCAATATCACCATAAATAATGCCGAGCGTAATGAGTAGCCCGGCAAATGTCACTTTGTTGTGAACATGACCGTTATTGGACATGACAGGGTCGTTTAAAACAGCGCCAAAATTACAGGTTTTTAGAACCCGGCTGACAGATTACTTATAAAATAAGTGACCGCAGTCAGGTTTATTTTAGAATGAGATTAGAACGGCTTTTGGGGGGTAAAGCGCTTTTGCTGTTTTGGCTCTCCGGGCTTTTGCTTTTGTGGGCTCAAAAGGGTTTTTGCTTTTTGGGGCTCTAGGGGCTTTTGCTAGGGATGTCGTTCCTAAGTGCCCAAAGCAAAAGGTTCTTGCCTCTTAGCGAAAAGGCTAAACCATCCGTTGCCGCTTCATCAGATAGGGCAGGAGTACCTGATCAAAACCGAGGTTGATATCGGCTTCTACAAAGTCAATACGGTATTGTCCGCAGCGGAGTTCAAGTTCTTTGCGGAATTTAGTAATGGCGCTGAGGTAATTGTTCCGCACTTCGGCGGGCTGCACTTTCAGCTGTTCGCCGGTTTCGAGGTCGATGAAGGTGTGCGGGCGGTTATCAAAAAGGAATTCGAGTTCTTTTTGTTTATCGGTGATGTGAAAGAGAATGACCTCGTGTTTGTTGTGCCTGAGGTGTTGCAGGGCAGAGAAGAGGGCTTCGGTGTCTTCACCGTTGTCAAACATATCGCTGAACAGCATGACCAACGAGCGGCGCGGAATGCTTTCAGCAATTTGATGCAGCGCTTCTGTTGCAAATGTTTTGCGCTGTGTTTCCGGTGTTAATGGTTGCAGCAGTTGTTCAAGCTCGTGGTAAATGAGTTTGTGATGCACATTGCTTGAACGAGCGGGTGTGTGCGTTTCAACTTCTTCGGCAAAAACAGAGAGGCCAACGGCATCGCGCTGCGAACGCAGCAATTCAGTAAGCGCCGCTGCACAATGCACAGCAAAGTTGATTTTGTTTTTTTCAAGTGAACGGCCTTTTTCATCCATCGGGAAATACATAGAGGATGAATGGTCGATCACTAACTGGCAGCGGAGGTTGGTTTCTTCTTCGTAGCGTTTTACAAAGAGCTTATCACTGCGGCCGAACAGCTTCCAGTCGATGTGCTTTGTAGATTCACCATTGTTGTAAATCCGGTGTTCTGCAAACTCTACGGAAAAGCCGTGGAAAGGACTTTTGTGCAGCCCGGTAATGAAGCCTTCGACAACCTGACGGGCAAGCAGTTCGAGGTGCGAAAATGGCTGTATGGCGGGCTGATCAATTGGCATAAAGCAAAAATACAAACGAACCGGCGGGAAAAGTGCTTTTACACACAATTCCCGCCGGTAAATTAGTTCAGAACGAAAGGTTAATTAAGCCATTTGAGCTTCAAGCTTCTGTGAAAGCACGTTTTTCGGTGCTGCACCAACTTGTTTGTCAACTACCTGACCGTTCTTGAAGTACAGAATGGTTGGGATGTTGCGGATGCCGAATTTCATGGATACTTCGGGGTTGTTGTCAACATCAACCTTGCCGATTACGGCTTTACCATCATATTCAGTTGACATTTCTTCGATGATCGGACCTACCATGCGGCAGGGGCCACACCATTCTGCCCAGAAATCAAGTACTACAGGTTTGTCAGATTTGAGAACGAGTTCCTCAAAGTTGGCGTCGGTTATCTGAAGAGCCATTTTGTTGAAAGGATTTTATAGAGAGATTCCGTGAATTTATTCTGCTTACAAAATTACGATAAATACGCAGACACAGATTTACGTCAAAGTTTGTTCCGAACTTGAATTGCTGACAAACTGACAGAGTTTTTAACAGTGTAACGAATTCTGTTGAAATTCCATTTAGTTCCACATAATGCAGTTCAGTCCCCAAAACACTTCCGAACATACAGGTTTCCCGTCTATAGTGCCAATTGTCCAACCCTGCATCTGGGTTATTTTATCTTTCAGTTTTTGAGCAAGTTCAGGTGTTCCGGTAAAATAGGGGAAATGAATATTTATAATTTTCCCCTGCTGATCGATCGTCATTACAATCAGCAGTTTGGTAATGGTGGTCTTTTTTTCGCCGTAATAATCGGCAATAACCGGAAGCAGTTCGGTTTGCATAAATTTCATTTGCGCATCATCGCCGGGTGCATAGCGACAACCGGTTTCAGAATAACTGTACACCTTGTCGCAGTTGGCATTTATGCCCAGAGGCATTGCCAGCAGCAGGAATACGAAAATGATTTTTGCAAATGGTTTCATTATACAATGCGAATACCGGCAATCAGCACATCATCAATTTGGTCGTGATTACTGCGCCAGTTGTCGAATTCGTTTTCAAGATAAAACATTTGTTCGGAAACCGGAAGTTTGTGAATGCCGGAAAGTATTTGCAGCAATCGTTTTAACATAAACTTCTTTCCGTTTTCACCGCCAAACTGATCGGCATAGCCATCGGTAAAGAAGTAAAGCATATCCCCTTTATCGGCAATAAAACGATGTGCTGTGTAAGTACGCTCACGGGTATCTTGTGTGCCGCCAATCGAATACCTGTCGCATTCCATTTTACGAACTGTTCCGTCTGATTTTACAACCACCAGCGGACGCAACGCACCGGCATACTGAATGTCATTCTGATTAAAGCAACACACGACCACGTCCATACCATCGGTCGTATCTTGTTCGTGGTTGTCTTGCTTAAGTGCAGCACGCACACCGATATTGAGTTCACGAAGAATTTCAGCCGGTTCTGTAATGCCTTTTTCCAGCACAAGTTGATTGAGCAGGTTGTGACCAATCACACTCATGAGCGCGCCCGGAACACCATGTCCGGTACAGTCGGCAACTACAAAAATTTTATAACCATTGCGCTCAGCAAACCAGTAGAAGTCGCCGCTTACAATATCTTTCGGGCGGTAGAGGATAAAGTTTTCAGGGAAGCAGGTCGTAATATGATCGAGTTCGGGTAAAATGGCAAACTGAATGCGGCGGGCATACTCGATGCTGCTGGTAATGTCTTCGTTTTTCTGAGCGAGTTCGCGTGTGCGCTCGGCCACCTTTTCTTCGAGTACTTGTTTTTCTTTTCGGATGGATGCCGTGCGCAGACGAATGAAAAGAATAACTACTACCAAAGCCAGCAGCGTACATACTGCATAAAACCAGTTGGTGCGCCAGAAGGGCGGATTTACTACGATGTGTAAACTCAGTCCGTTTTCATTCCATTCTCCGCTGCTGTTGCTGGCGCGTACACGCAGCGTGTAACTGCCGCCGGGAAGGTTGGTGTAACTGATAAAACGGTTATTGGTTGCCGGCGACCAGTCGTCATCAAAGCCTTCTAATTTGTACTGATAGAGATTGTGAGCCGGATCTACAAAATCAAGAGCGGCAACTTCAAACTGGAAATAATTATCGCGCCAGCTTACTACAATTGATTTGCGAAGTGTGATGATTGAATCGGTGAATGCCACTTCTTTTTCAAAACGTTTGTAGGAAGTGATATATACATCGGGCGGAACTTGACGGCGGTTAATTGCTTCGGGATTAATAATGTTGATGCCTTCCTGACCACCAAAAATAATTTCACCTTTTCGTGTGCGTGTATATGCGCCCTGATTGAATTCGCCTGATTGCACGCCGCTTCCCGGGGTAAAATTCCGGAAGCATTCAATACCTGTTTTCGTAGGATCAAAAAGTGTAATGCCGCGGTTGTGACTGAGCCAGAGTTTCCCGTTCAGGTCAATTACAATACCATAAATATTATCGCTCGGCAAACCATCGCGTTCATACCAGGTTGTAATGCTTTTAGTTCGTTTATCGTAGCGGTTAATACCGTTTGCTGTAGATATCCAGATGTAGCCGCTGGCATCTTCGGTGATGCAGTAAATAAGGTTAGCCGACAACGATTTCGGATTGGCATCATCATGCTGAATAGTAGTAATCATGCCCGTTTTCTGATCGCGGCACATTACACCTCCGGCGCGTGTTCCGATCCAAAGTATTCCATCGCGCCCGGCGTAGAGGCAGTTGATATCATCACTTACAAGTCCGGATGAATCTTTGGTGTAATGCTTGTAACTGCCGGTTAAAGGATCTATTTCATACAGCCCGCTTTTGAGTGTACCTGCCCACACATGGCCGGTGAGCGGATCTTCGGCAAGGCAAAGAATGGTGCCGAGTTTAAAAACAGTGTTGGGCGAATACTTGGTTATTTTGCCTGATTGGGGCCAATACCTGTTAATACCATCGCCCCAGGTTCCCACCCAGATGCAGGTATCACGGGTTTGTATAAACGAAAGAATGGCATTGTTGCCGGCAGTAGAAAGCTCCGGGTAATGCGTGTAAACACCGGTTGAGCGATGCAGTTTTGAAACGCCTCCTCCATAACCGCCAATCCAAAGATCGCCGCTAACATCTTCGAGCGTGGCAAATATCTGGTTCGATTTCAATGTATTATCGCCAACTCCCGGACGTTCAGAGCGTCTGATGTGGGTGATTATGGACGATGATTTGAAGCTCACATCAATTCCGTCGCCATTACTGCCGAGCCAAACGTTTTGCGATCTGTCACAATAAGCTACTTTCACAGAAGCTGAGCGCAGGGCAAACATATCGCGGCGGTCGGGCTGATATTCCTGAAAAGTACCATCGTTTCTATTGTAAATATTTAATCCTTTTTCATACATCGCCATCCAGATATGGCCTTCGCCATCATCTGTCATACTGTGTACACGACTTTTCAGGTCGGTATTGGTGAGAAACAGCCCGATGTATTCATTGGTCGTAACATCAAAAACGGCAAGCCCGGCGCCATCGGTTCCAACCCAGAGTTTTGTTTTATCATACATCAGCAGCGAACGTACCTGCCGTGTTTTTTCTGAGAACTGCTGGAGTTTGAGCAGTATTTCTGGACTGCTGAGTTTGCGCAGCTGAGTTTCAGAAAATATGTAGTTATGAAACTTTCCGTCTTGTTCATCAAACCGGCAAATTCCGCTGCCGTAAGTTCCAATCCAGAGCCGGTTGCTGTGGTCAAACACCAGACTGTAAATTGTTGATGCCGGCAAGCTGTAAGGATCGTTCGGGTTATTTGTCCAGGTTTTGAAGTTGTTGTTTTTGGCATCAAACAAATTCAGTCCGGCATCAGTGCCTATCCAAATCCTGTTTTGTTTGTCTTGGGCAATGCTGCGCACAATATTGTTGGAGAGTGCGCCGCGCTTGTCTTTGGCTGCATTGTAGTGAATAAACTTTTCGGTAACCGGATTCAGCACATTTACGCCGCCTCCGTTGGTGCCGATCCAGATATTGCCTTTGCTGTCTTCGCAAAGCGAATAAATAAAGTTGTTGGAAAGCGATGTACTGTCGCCAGGAATGCGTTTATAGATTTTGAATGTATAACCATCGTACCGGTTAAGCCCCTCCTGCGTTCCGAACCACATAAATCCGTTGCGATCCTGAAGCATACAATTTACAACCGATTGCGAGAGACCGTTTTCACGGCCTAAATGGTTGAATTTAAAATCTTGAGCGTAGAGCAAAGCCGGACTGCAAAAAGCAAGTACAGCCAAAACTACCGAAACGGCAAGGCGATGAAGAATCGTCTGCATAGAGGGTTTGAAGGTAACAAAAACTCATGGGGCAGCAAGTATTTTTACGTGATTTGCCGTTGCGGGTGATGAATTGTCGGCCAACACCATTATTTGGCAGAGGAAACAGTAATTCTTTACTTTGAGCCTAAACCCGGAATCTATGCAAAATGCAATTCGTTTCGCTGCAAAAACGTCAAAGTATTGGTACATAATTTTATTCATGCTTGTTTTGGGCGGAGGCCTTGTGTGGATGAATTATTATTTATTGAACCTTCTTGGTTACGAAGGGAAACCTGTATTCACACTGCTTATTTGGTTTGGAATCGGGGCTGCGGGTTTGGGTATTTTGCTGAGTATTTTCAGAATGCTTACCAATCATAACGTGTATCTCGAAATCAGCAGAGAGGGAATAAAAAATAAATTGCAGCTCAATCATACAATAGATGTTCCCTGGTCAGCCATCAGCAGATTTGAACTGAAATCCGACTTTGGAATTCAAAAAGTAATTATCGTTCATTTGCATAACCAAATTGCTTTTCTCGATCACTATAAACGGACTACGGGTAAAAGTATTCCCATGTCTAATGTGTATCGAGCAAATTATTCAAGTCCGGTTGTTATAAGTACACTGATGCTTCATGAAAAGCCCGAAGTTCTTTTGGATAAACTGAATGAATATTTGCATGTGTACGGTCGGCGTTAGCCAGATAATTTAGAGGTTCAGCTCGCACAGCTTTAGCATGTTTACTGTATTCATCATTAACCTGCTATTTGAATAAGATTTATTTTCTTTGAGTTTAAAATAATATAGAAATGAAAGATGTACGCCGTTTCAAATCCAGTCTTTTACGAAATAGTTATGCTTTACTGCTGATTTTATTATTAGGAGGGTTTATTGTCGTACTAAAGTATTATCTCTTACCAGCTATGGGTTACAGACCCGGTTATATAACAGCTCCAATTTTATGGATAGCAATGGGAGTTGCTGTTTTGGGGGTATTTGTAATCATCTATCGCATTTTGATAAGCCGTAACATTTATCTGGAACTTGATACATCAGGGATTATTTGTAGTCTTTATCTGACACATAAAATTGTAATTCCCTGGAAGGAAATAAAGGGTTTTGAAATTAAGCAGGATTTATTTCAAAAGTTAATAATTGTAGAGCTGCGTGATGGAGATGACTTTGCTGCCGTTTATAAACGTGATACCGGGCGAAATCTCCCGGATCTTGCCAAGTATCAAGGAATTGATTCATCCCGTTTTACTCTTCCGTTGCAGGTGCTGGGAGCGAAATCAACATTGGTACTTGATGAGTTGACGAACTACTGGAAGCGATATGGAAATCAGTAAAAGTCAGTTTGAAGTTCATTCTTTCATTTTCAATCAAAATAGTATCATCTTTATATGCTTGCCTGCTCAAACTTAGTTTATGGAAACACCTGATTTTACTCTGCGCACCTGGAGGCATGCTGATCTTGATCGATTAGTTTTATTTGCTAATAATCCCCGTATTGCGGATAATCTTTCCAACTCATTTCCGTTTCCTTATACACACGAAAACGGCGAAAAATTCATCAATATGGTAATGAGCATTGGCGAGCCGCAGCGGATTTTTGCTATAGCCTTAAACGATGAAATTATTGGAAGTATCGGCTTGCATCCGCAGAGTGATATTATGGTTCGGAATATGGAGTTAGGCTATTGGTTAGCAGAACCGTATTGGGGGCGGGGAATTGTTACTGCGGCAATTCCTCAAATGATTGATTATTGTTTTCGCACATTTGAAGTTACCCGCATATTTGCAAGGGTGTTCGGCTCTAACATCGGATCGCAGCGCGTATTGGAAAAAGCCGGATTCCTACTGGAAGCCCGATATTCTGGCACACTTTACAAAAACGGAAGAATTGAAGATGAACTGATTTACGCAGTTCGAAAATAACTCTAGGTAAGTTTATTGAGATTCAGTTTCCGAAGTTTGGGTGCCGAAAGCATTACCATAATTACTACAAAAATGGTCATGCACCCCCCAATGGCTACCGAACGCTGAAGCCCGAAAATACGCGCCGCTGCCCCCGATTCAAACTCACCGATTTCGTTAGAAGACCCAATGAAAATTCCGTTCACCGCAGCTACTCGTCCGCGCATGTTATCGGGTGTAAGCAGTTGAAGAATGGTGCTGCGAACAACAACGCTGATACTGTCGAATGCGCCGCTGGCAATGAGCAGCAGAAACGAAAGCCAAAGAAATTCTGAAAATGCAAAGCCAATGATGCAGAGCCCGAAACCAATTACAGCAATGTAAAGATTGCGGCCGGCATGGCGGGTTGGCGGAAATTTTGTGAGCACAAGACCGGTCAGAATAGCGCCGATAGCCGGAGCTGCACGCAGCAGTCCGGTTACAAAATCGGCATTTTCGCCTGCGTGCAGTACGTTTTGTGCAAACAGCGGAATCATTGCTACTGCGCCGCCAAAAAGCACGGCAAACAGATCAAGCGAAAAGGCCGAAAGCATAACCTGATTACTGAATACAAAGCGAAATCCGCTCGTAAGACTTTGCAGCAGCGGCTCTTTTTTCTCGCGCAGCGGCAGCGGATGATCGGTAATAAAAAAGGAGAAAAACAAACTGCCGGTTATGAGCGACGAACATATTGCATAGGCCGGCAACACACCCAGTGTTCCGAAAATAATGCCGCCGAGCGCCGGCCCGAGCACCGATGCTGTTTGCCATAAATTACTCTGCC
>CALRTD020000075.1:0-12453 GCA_943371015.1 Synechococcus sp. UW140
GAGGATGATAACCACAATGGTAGCCATAAAGCTTTTCGAGAAAAACAAAGTAACCGCAGCAAGGAGAGCTACAATGCCCTGTGTGAGTGTGGTTACATTTTTGCGAAAAAGCTGCCATACCGTTGCCGTAATTACAGCAGCCACAGCCGGGAGAAGGCTGCTAAAGATTGCAGTAATGTTTTCGTTATTTCCAAAACGGAAATACAGCGCACTAAGCACACAGACAAGCACCAACGACGGCAGCAGCACCCCGGCCATACTCAGCAGTGCGCCCGCCAGTCCATGTATTCTGTAGCCAAGTGCGGATGTTACATTTACCGCCAATGCACCGGGCAGGAGATTGCCAATTGTAGTAGCATCAAGCAACACCTCTTCTTTCAGCCATCCCCGCCGGTCGCAGATTTCGTTGCGTACTGCGGCGACCAGAGCTACATTACCGCCAAAAGCTGTTGCACCGATTTTGAGAAAGACCAGAAAAACCTGGGCAAGTGTAGGCTGAACTCCTGTCATTGAGGCAAAAATAAGGATTCGGAACAGGTCTGTTTCTAAGCCGCCATTTATCCTGCTGTTAATTCGCTGATTCTCTTCTTAAACCCCAAGCCGGATGCAGCAAGTGTGATATGCGGATTTTCTTACCTTTATTCCCTTATTCTCCCGCCGGTAAACTACGGCAAAAACGATATGTGGGCTAAACTTTCGCATCTAATACTTCGCAACCGATTTGCAATTCTTGTGGTAATGTTCCTCATTACTGCATTTATGGGCTGGCAGGCAACCAAACTTGAACTCTCGTACAAGTATGCCCGCGTACTGCCTAAAGACGACTCGCTTTACAATGCGTATGAAGAATTCAAGCAACGCTATGGCGAAGACGGTACCGTTATGGTTATCGGGTTTCAGGACAGCAGTTTGTTTGAACTGAAAAAACTTCAGGGCTGGTATGATCTGAACGAGTCAATCAGGAAAGTTGAGGGTGTAAAAGAAGTAATGTCAGTAGTACGCTGCTACAATCTTTTCCGTAACGATAGTCTCCGGAAATTTGATGTGAAGCAGGTTGTTAACCGCCGCCCACAAACCCAGCAGGAGGCCGACAGCATACGTGAGGCAATTGAAAGACTTCCCTTCTACGAAGGTGTAATTTACAATCCCGAATCTCACGTAACCCTTATGGCTATTACGTTTGAGGATTCGGCGGTAAATTCTAAAGATCGTCTTTCAATAGTTGCCAGCATTCGTGAACAGGCGCTTAAGTTTGGAGAATCTAATTTGAAATTTGCAGAGGACGATGGAAATAAAGGACTCCATTTTTCAGGAATGCCTTATATCCGTTCTGAGTATATGCGGAAGATTGGAGGAGAGATGCAGTTGTTTGTCTTCCTTTCACTGTTCATCACGGCAGTCATTCTTTTTATTTTCTTCCGTTATTTCAATGCCGTTTTTTTCTCACTCATTGTAGTTATTGTAGGCGTAGTTTGGTCGCTCGGAACAATCGTTTTATTTGGCTATAAAATTACGGTACTCTCTGGCCTTATTCCTCCGCTTATTGTAGTGATCGGAATTCCCAACTGCATCTTCCTGATCAATAAATACCAGGAAGAGTTGATGAAGCACGGCAACAAAACCAAGGCGCTCTCGCGCATGGTGCAAAAAGTAGGTCTTTCAAACTTCCTTGCAAACGTTACTACCTCTATCGGTTTTGTTGTGTTCTATTTCACCAACAGCGAACTGCTGGTTGAGTTTGGTTTGGTTGCAGCAATCAATGTAATGACAACGTATGCCATTGCCATTGTACTTACGCCAATCATCTTCAGTTATCTGCCCGAACCCAAGCGCAGTCAGATGCAGCATTTGGGCGGCAAGCGCATCAACGGTTTGCTTGATTGGGTTGACCGCTTGGTACACAATCACCGCAAAGCACTTTATGCCGGCATTACGGTGCTCACCATAATTTCCATCATTGGTTTTACCCGCATTAAAGTTATCGGGTATGTGGTTGATGATCTTCCGGCCGGCGATCCGGTTACCGAAGACCTAAAGTTTTTTGAAAAGCATTTTGGCGGTATCCTGCCATTTGAAATTGCAATAGAAGTAAAACCATCAGCAACGCCATCTATCGGCCCGGCGGCCGGAAGCGAGCCTCCTGCTGCAGATTCAGTATCAGTTGATTCGGTTGCAGGAACAGACTCGGCAACTTCAGATTCAACAGGATTGGCGGCAGCAACTGCAACACCGAAAATGACAGGCCCCAATCTTTTTCAGAATGAAGGCGATGTACTTTTCCGTATTGATGCCTTGCAGAAATACATCACAGACCGTTCCGAGTTTTCGCGACCGCTGTCAATTGTTGAAGGCCTGAAATTTTCGTATCAGGCATACAAAGACGGCAAGCCGAAAGCCTACCGTTTGCCCAAAACACAGGCCGATCTTTCATCGCTTGCCAATTATATCGGCACTGTAAAAGGTCAGCAGAATCGTCTCGATAAGTTCATCGACAGCACATATACACACACGCGCATCAGTTTTCAGATGGCTGACGTGGGTTCCGACAGTGTGCGCAAAATTATGGCCGAGATCAAGCCTGTTGTTGATTCACTTTTCCCGAAAAGCGAATTCAGGGTTGATCTTACCGGACATAGTTTAATGTTCCTCCGCAGTTTCGATTATCTGCTGCATCACCTGTTTGTGAGTTTGCTGATTGCTATCGTGCTCATTCTGCTTATTGGCATGGTGCTTTTCCGCTCAGTGGCTATCATTGTGCTTTCAAAACTTCCTTGCTTGATTCCGCTTGTAATGACAGCAGGTGTTATGGGCTTTCTTGACATTCCGTTTAAATCATCAACCATTCTGATCTTCTCTATAGCATTTGGAATTGCATCAGACGGAACAATTTACATTCTTACCGAGTATCGTGCACAGTTACGTAAACTCTCGGCTGCTAATGCAGCAAAAGCAGTTTCACTGGCGATTCGTGAAACAGGACTGAGCATGATTTACACGAATGTGATTCTGTTCTTCGGCTTCGGGATTTTTGTATTGTCGAGCTTCGGAGGCACAGCAGCATTGGGAATATTGCTTTCCATCACACTGCTTGTTTCACTTGCTACAAACCTTATTTTGTTGCCCTGTATCTTGCTTTCGCTCGAAAAACGTGCAGCAACAAAAGCACTTACCGAAGAACCTCTCATTGATATTTATGATGAAGAGGAAGATATTGATGCTGATAAACTCACCATCCAGCACGAAGAACATAAAGACTGATCCAACTCGTACAAACGAGCATCTGCTATGAAAGGAATCATTCTCGCCGGAGGCTCCGGCACACGTCTGCATCCGCTTACGCTTGCCGTCAGCAAACAACTGATGCCGGTTTATGATAAGCCGATGATTTACTATCCGCTTTCAACGCTGATGATGGCGGGCATCCGTGAAATACTTATCATTTCAACACCGCATGATCTTCCGCATTTCAAACGTTTGCTTGGCGACGGGGCTTCACTCGGTTGTTCGTTTACGTATGCAGAGCAGCAGGTTCCGAACGGACTTGCTCAGGCATTTGTAATAGGACGTGAGTTTATCGGTACTGATAAAGTAGCGCTTATTCTCGGTGATAATATTTTCTACGGATCAGGGCTTAGCAAATTGCTTCAGGAAAATAATGATCCCGACGGCGGAGTTGTTTATGCTTATCATGTGTCTGATCCTGAACGCTATGGTGTAGTTGAGTTTGATGAAACCGGCCGCGCAATCAGCATCGAAGAAAAACCCAAGCAGCCTAAATCTAATTTTGCTGTTCCGGGTCTTTACTTTTACGATAACTCTGTTGTTGAAATCGCAGCAACACTCGAACCAAGTGCACGAGGCGAGTATGAAATTACCGATGTAAATAAAAAGTACCTCGAAGCCCAAAAGCTGAAAGTTGGCATCCTCAACCGCGGCACTGCCTGGTTAGATACCGGAACATTCGCATCGCTTATGCAGGCCGGGCAGTTTGTTCAGGTCATTGAAGAACGGCAGGGCCTTAAAATCGGTTGTATAGAGGAAGTGGCATTCCGTATGGGTTTTATTAATCAGGATCAGTTGCGCATACTTGCCGAGCCTTTGCTGAAGAGTGGTTACGGTAATTATTTGCTTGGGTTGATCCGATGAGTATTGAAGGCAGCATCAAACAACTAAAGACGCTTTTCAAGGAAAAGCGCCTCGATAAAGCTGAACCAATAGTTTTTTTTATTGTTGTTCTGCTCAATGCTGCGGTAATTTTCTCTGCCACTTATTTCCGCTCGCTCGACGGGCCTTCGCATATCTACAATGCGGGATTGATCAGCGAGTTGATTTCAGGCGATGATACCGCCGTTCCGAAATTATATTCAATCAATAAGGAAGTTATTCCGAATTGGACATCACATGTCGTTCTTGTAATGCTGAGCAGTGTTTTTTCGCCATGGATGGCTGAGAAACTATTGCTGTTTTTGTGCTGTTTTTTTCTTCCTTACGCAGTCAGATCCTTGCTGAAATCAGGGACTACAGTTTCTCCGGCAAAAGCCTTGCTGGTGCTGCCTGTTACATATTCCAATTTCGTTGTGCTGGGTTTCTACAATTACCTGATAGCACTGGTTGTCATGATATATTTTATACGAAGTGCATACCTGTTCTATAAATCACCCACGCTAAAATCAGCTCTTGTTACTTTCGCATTACTCACGCTGCTTTATTTTTCACATCCGTATGTATTTGCCGTAGCAATGCTTGTTGCTGCGCTGTCAACAGGATTTCATCTGCTTCTTTCAATTATCCGGCGCGATTATTTAAAAGGATTAAAAGCAGCCGGTATTATGCTGGTTATTGCGCTGCCTTATGTGCTGCTGCTTTGGGTATTTACTAAAGCCCATACAGATGGACAACAACCTTCGGTGTACATAGCTGTAAAAGAACTCCTGCACAATTTGTATCATGGACACTCTTTTGTGCTGTATCAGATAGCTCCGCAAGAAGTGAATACCGTTTGGTTTGTGCGCGTGTGGTTGGTATTGCTTGCTGTTGGTCTGCTTTTCCGAATCTATTACTTCAGGCGCATAAAAGAGTTTTTGATTTCTGATGCGTGGTTGTTAACTGCCGTGATTGTCGGGATAGCTTATTTTACACTGCCTGATGATATGGGCGGAGCCATGAATACTGTGCGGCTGCGTTTTCTGCTTACACTTTGTGCTGTCATCTGGATTATTTTACAACCGGTCTCAAGATTTGTTTGGGTTCCTGCAATAGCTGTTCTTTTTTATTTTCATATCAAGCAACTGAATCATCATTACGAAGGATTTACTGATAAACAGTACATAAAAGAAGTAAATGAATTGAAAAAAGCAGGAGCACAATTACCGCCACATTCAATAACATTTACATTTAATTTTTCGCAAGATATGTGGATGCTTCATGCACTCAATCATGCAGGAGTAGAAGGTAAAAGAGTACTTGTTGAAAATTATGAAGCCGATTCTAAATGGTTTCCGGTCGTATGGACTCCCGAAACAATGGTGCGACTTGCCGGTCAGGAAAAACTGTTTGAACGAGTTGACTGGCGTAATCCCGGCAACTATTTTGTACCGGCAACCTTACTCCGTGCCGATTATGTGTTGGTGTATGAGCATCCGAAAAATGCTGCTGATTCAGCATGGTATATGCCCATTGATTCGGTGATTCAGAAAAACTACACAAAAATCTATTCGGGAACAGGAACGGAGTTATACAAGCAAACGAATTTGGTATCTTCAAAACGTCAAAAAAATTAATATGCGAAATATCCTCATTACAGGCGGAGCGGGCTTTGTAGCCAGTGCATTGGCCGAACGGCTTGCAGCCGACGAGGGGAATTTTATTGTAGTAGTTGATAATCTGCTCACCGGCTCCACTGAAAAAGTGCCTCAGTTGCCTAACATTCGTTTTATTAAATGCGATGTAAACGAATGGCAGGATATTTCAGGTGTATTTTATGCTTACCGATTTGAGTATGTTTTTCATTACGCCGCTGTTGTTGGTGTGAAAAGAACGCTCGAAAACCCTGTGCTTGTGCTTCGTGATCTCGATGGCATTCGCAATATTCTTAACCTTTGCAAGAATACAGGTGTTAAGCGTGTATTTTACTCTTCATCTTCCGAAGTATATGGCGAGCCTGTTGAGCTTCCGCAAAACGAAGATACCACACCGCTCAACTCGCGCCTGCCGTATGCAATTGTGAAAAACGTAGGCGAAGCCTTTCTGAAATCATTCCGGCAGGAATTTGGGTTGAATTATACGATCTTCCGTTTCTTCAATACCTACGGGCCTAAGCAGAGCCGTGATTTTGTGATTTCACGTTTCATTTCAAATGCGCTTCGCAACGAACCCATTCACATCAACGGCGACGGACGTCAAACCCGCACGTTTTGTTTTGTTGATGATAATGTTGAAGCCTGCGTATCGGCTTTTTACAACGATCAGTATATTGATGATGTGGTGAATATTGGCTCAGATGCTGAGATCAGTATTCTTGAGCTTGCTCAGCTCATCATCCGCGTCACTAATTCTGCTTCACAAATTGTACACGGCCCGGCGCTGCCCGAAGGCGATATGTCGCGGCGGATGCCTGATACTGTAAAAATGCAGCAACTGTTGCGCCGAAATCCGATTTTGCTTGAAGAAGGCATCCGGCGCATTCTCAACGATACACGTTTCATTTTGTAAACTATTTTTGTGAATATTCAACACTATCAGCAGCAGGTACAAACTGCCATAGACTCGGCCGCTGCACAATTGCCAAAGCAGCCCGAAGGACTTTATGAGCCGCTTCGTTACACGCTTGCTTTGGGCGGCAAACGTATGCGTCCGCTGCTTGCACTTATGGGTGCAGGTTTGTATGCCGATGATGTATCGCCGGCAATTCCGGCAGCAATGGGCGTGGAGTTGTTCCACAATTTCACGCTGCTGCACGATGACATTATGGACAATGCGCCATTGCGCCGGGGCAAGCCTACTGTACACGAAAAGTGGAACACCAGCATTGCCATTCTCAGCGGCGATGTAATGTACACCGAGGCATTCAGAAGCATTGCACAATGCCCGCCCGCAGTAATGCCCGAGGTACTGCAGCTTTTTATCCGCACCGCAGCGGAGGTTTGTGAAGGGCAGCAGTACGACATGGATTTCGAGCAGCAGCAGGATGTTACAATAGCTGAATACCTGCGCATGATAGAACTCAAAACAGCAGTTCTGCTTGCAGCTTCACTTTCAATGGGTGCAAGCTGTGCCGGTGCGTCGAAAGAAGATGCCGCGCTGCTCTACGAATTCGGCCGCCTCACGGGTATTGCTTTTCAGTTGCAGGATGATATTCTGGATGTTTACGGAGATCCCGCAGTATTCGGCAAACAACCCGGCGGCGATATTCTGGCCAACAAAAAAACATACCTCTTGCTCAGCGCACTGAATCGTGCCAACCCCATGCAGCGTGAAGAATTGCTCAACTGGCTGCAAGTTCCCGCAAGCGCCGGAGCCGAAAAAGTGGAAGGTGTAACCGCATTATACAACCAGCTCGGCATACGTGAGTTGGCGCGCGAAGCCATGCAGCAGCATTACGATCAGGCAATTGATGCATTGAATAAACTCAATGCTGATCCATTAAAAAAATCAGTGCTGCGCGAGTTTACAGATGCTTTGATGGAACGAGAAACTTAATCAGAGCGGAGAACAGAGCGAGAAAGAGAGCGAGAGCGGAGAACAGAGGGAGAAAGAGAGCGAGAGCGTATTCACCTTGTGATCGCTCTCGCTCTCTTTCTCCCTCTGATTTATAGAGTGCCCTTTAATAATTCCTCAACCAAAATAGGGACGCCTTTTGCTGCCGTGTTTTTTAAAACTACGATGTTGCCGCCTTCGGGTTGATTTACATCGTTCGGATCAACAAGGAACATTGGGCATTTCGGTGGAGTGTAGTGCAGGAGATTGGCTGCCGGATATACATTGAGCGAAGTGCCGATAATGATAAATACATCAGCCTCGGAAGCAATGTTTTGTGCGTTTTCAATTTCCGGAACCATTTCGCCAAACCAAACGATGTGCGGACGGAGCTGTGAACCGAGTTCGCATTGATCACCAGGTTTTATTTCCCAGCCTTTAACAGGATAAATAAGTTGCGGATTTTTTGTGCTGCGCGCTTTCAGAATTTCGCCGTGCAGATGAAGTACATTTTTGGAACCTGCGCGCTCGTGCAAATCGTCGATGTTTTGTGTGATGATTTGTACGTCAAACTTCGTTTCTAATTTTACTAAAGCTTTGTGAGCATCATTGGGTTGTGCTTCGAGCACATTCTTTCGACGCTCGTTGTAAAAACGCAAAACAAGTTCCTGATTTTTATGCCAGGCTTCAGGTGTAGCTACTTCTCGGATATCATATTTGTCCCATAACCCTCCGTTGTCGCGGAATGTACTGATACCACTTTCAGCGCTTATGCCGGCTCCGGTGAAGACTACAATTTTTCTCTTTTTACTCATGGAAGAGCATTTTTACGATAGCTAAAACTAATAAAAACAAATTAGATTGAAGTTTTGAAAACCGTTAAGTGTAAAGTGGAAAAGTTAGAATCACTTTTGTCCCCGCCGCAGTCCCATCTTGGGCATACAGGTCTTCAATTGAAATACCGAAATCTGTTGTTTCGTGAATCTTATTTAATATAGCCAGCCGTTTTTCGATAAATTCCATTGCCAGCGATTTTTGCAAATTATCAGATTGTGCTGCGGCTGCCGCTCGTCCAATTCCATTGTCGGTTACAGTGCAAACAACTGTATTGCCGCCAGCTTTACCAAAATGGATAAATAATGATCTGCTGTCTGGTTTATGACGTAATCCGTGCAACACGGCATTTTCGGCAATCGGCTGAGTCAGCATTTGAGGTATTTTTTTACTTGCTCCCCGAAGTTCAATATCTGAAGTAATACTGCAATCCAGCGATTGTTCAAAGCGGATTGCTTCCATTTCAACATACATTTTCAGCAGTTCACATTCATCATCAACACTTATTGATTCTTCTGCATTTGTTTCTAATGTTTTGCGAAGCAAACGAGAAAATTTCACCAGGTACAAATTTGCATGTACAATATCTTCTTCCAGTATCATGCGCTGAATTGTATTCATACAGTTAAACACAAAATGCGGATTCATCTGTGCTTTTAGTAATCGGATTTGTATTTCATACAATTGCGATTGTACTTTATTTCGTTCCTGTTCTTGCCGGAGTTTGTTTTTATAGAAGCGGGCAACAGTATAAATAATCAACCCCACAGCAAGTAAACACCCGGCTGTTATCAGGATGCGGGTCAGCAGAATGGTAAGTTTATTAGGGTTTGGCTCATTGTACAGATCTGTAATTTCGTTTTCGGAAAGCACTCTGTTGTAAAAGCGAATATCATCAACAGCACCTGACAGGTAACGCGAATTTTTTTTGTTTGCCGTGTTACCAATCATGACTGAATCGCCGTTAAGAAATGAAATCGGCGAAGACTTGGGTAAACTCCCCACTAGTTTACCGTTCAGGTAGAACCACATTTGTTTTTTAGTGTAGCAAAAAACAATATGGTACCATTGGTTTTGTACTATTTTTTCTGTTGCATTAATGGAGAGTTGTTCGTTTGGGGAAATGGAGACAACAAATCCTAATGTTTGCGAAGTCAATTCATAACCAATGCAATACGACTCAAAGAAATCATCGCCCGGATTATTTTTGGTGAGAATAATTGGATTGCTGTTATATCCGCTGCCCGAGTAGTTAGAATGAATAATCTTAAACCACATCGAGCAACTCATTTCCTGTAGTTTAAACCGATCATCGGTACCCAAACTCAAGTAGCTTGTTTTGTTGCCCATCAGGTAACAAGCAGAAGTTGAATTGCCGAAGCGATCATCGCCATACATGACCGATGATGTTTTCATTGTTTGTTCGCTGATTTCGTCGGTTGCTTTGCCGTTGTTAAAATTTATGTCTCCGATAATTCCATTCGTCTGTTGCGCCAAAGCAGAAGATGCCATAAGCGCGGGTAACAATAATTTTACTCCGAATGCTCTCAAAAAATAAATAATCATGGTTAGTGATTTAGATTGGCAAAAACGTAATTAATATCAACTTATTCAACTTTTTCAAAATTTATTCATAGTGAAGTTGAAAATGCCTTCCGATTTCGACAAATTTTCTTCTTCTTTTTTAGTAGAAAAATCACAATAGATGCAGCTCTGTAAGTCAGCAACTGCTGATTGTTCAGCGGATAGCCATTAATATTTTTAGCTTACTGATTATCAGGCAAATAAACCACAGGATATATTCGTCTGCTTTCACTTCAAAATCCTTATCTTCGTCGTTCGGCCTGTTGCAAGCGGTCGACTTTGTAACCAAGCACAAGAACGAATACGTTATGTCTAAATTTAGAAAGCAGGATGCCCTCGATTATCACGAGCAGGGTCGTCCGGGTAAAATTGAAGTTGTTCCTACCAAACCATACAGTTCTCAGCGTGATCTTACGCTCGCCTATTCTCCCGGCGTTGCAGAGCCCTGTCTTGAAATTGAAAAAGAGCCGCAGGATGCTTACCGCTATACAGCCAAAGGAAATCTTGTAGCTGTAATTTCAAACGGAACAGCAGTACTGGGCCTCGGAGATATTGGCGCATTGGCCTCAAAGCCAGTAATGGAAGGCAAAGGCATGCTTTTTAAAATTTATGCCGATATCGATGTTTTTGATATTGAAGTTGATACCAAAGATGTTGACGCCTTTGTGCAAACTGTAAAAAATATTGCACCCACATTCGGCGGTATCAATCTTGAAGACATAAAAGCTCCCGAATGCTTTGAGATTGAAAAGCGACTCAAAGAAGAGCTGGATATTCCGCTCATGCACGACGATCAGCATGGCACTGCAATCATCTCCAGTGCTGCACTGATGAACGCCTGCGAACTGGCCGGTAAAGACATTGCCACCGTTAAACTGGTTGTAAACGGAGCCGGTGCTTCAGCCATTTCCTGCGCAACCATGTACATTGCTGTTGGTGTAAAGCGCGAAAATATTACCATGCTCGACAGCAAAGGCGTGATTACAACCGACCGCACTGATCTCGACGAGTACAAGCAGTTTTTTGCCACGCCGCCCACAGGCCGCACCACACTGGCCGAAGCCATGGAGGGAGCCGACGTGTTTGTTGGTCTCTCCAAAGGCAATATTGTTACTGCCGAAATGATTCAGAGCATGGCACCCCGCCCTGTTGTTTTTGCTTTGGCCAACCCTGATCCCGAAATTCCCTACGATACAGCCAAAGCAGCCCGCGAAGATATTATCCTCGCAACAGGCCGCAGCGATCATCCGAACCAGGTAAACAACGTACTTGGCTTCCCCTTCATTTTCCGCGGAGCGCTTGATGTGCGCGCCACAAAAATTAATGAGGAAATGAAACTGGCTGCCGCTCAGGCGATTGCCCGTCTTGCAAAAGAAGCAGTGCCCGATGACGTAAACATGGCCTACGATACGCGTAATCTTGCTTTCGGTCCCGAATACATCATTCCGAAACCTATTGATCCGCGCCTGATCTCCACAGTGGCTCCGGCTGTTGCTAAAGCCGCCATTGATTCGGGCGTTGCCCGCCGCGTAATTACCGACTGGGAAGCCTACAAAAACGAGCTCAACAACCGCCTCGGTCTCGATAACAAACTCATGCGCGGATTGGCTGCTAAAGCCAAATCGAACCCCAAACGCATTGTGTTTGCAGAGGCCGATCACTACAAAATACTGAAAGCCGCACAGCTTGTGCGCGATGAAGGCATTGCCAAGCCGATTCTTCTGGGCGATGTTGACCGCATCCGCGAACTCATTGCCGAATACAACCTCGATCTTGGCGATACAGCCATCATCGACCCGCGTGATCCGGCACAGGAAAACTACCGCCGCGATTTTGGTGATATGCTTTTCCAGAAACGCAAACGCCGCGGCTACACGCTGTTTGAAGCCCGTAAAACCATGCAGGACCGGAACTATTTCGGCGCCATGATGGTGGAAACCGGAATGGCTGATGCTATGATCTCCGGACTTACCCGCAAATACGGTATTCCCATTAAACCTGCGCTGGAATGTATTGGCGTTCAGGAAGGTGTGAATCGTGTGGCCGGAATGTATATTATGTCAACCAAACAAGGCAACTATTTCTTTGCTGATACGACTATGAATGTAGATCCAACAGCACAGGAACTGGTTGATATCACAGTGCTAACGGCTCAAACAGTGCGGCAGTTTAACATTGTTCCCCGCATTGCCATGCTTTCTTACACAAACTTCGGCTCAACCGAAGGACCAACGCCGGTTAAAGTAAGTGAAGCAGTAGCCAAGTTGCACCGCGAGTATCCGGGACTTATTGTTGACGGAGATCTTCAGGCCAATTTTGCGCTGAATAATGAGCTGCTCA
>CALRTD020000076.1:0-12413 GCA_943371015.1 Synechococcus sp. UW140
TTTCACCGCAAAATCAGGTTGAGTTTATCAAAAATCTGTACCTCGGGAAATTGCCTTTTTCCGAACGAAATATTGAAATTGTAAAGCGGGTAATGCTGACAGAAAAAAGTGAAAACTATACAATCAGCGCCAAAACCGGTTGGACAAGAGAAAACAATATCAATACTGGTTGGTGGCTTGGTTTTGTTGAGACAAAAACAAATGTGTACTTCTTTGCCACTCGACTTATTCAGGACAGAAAGCTGAACCGAGATGATTTTGGATCTTGCAGGAAAGAAATAACAAGAAAAATATTCAGAGGCTTGAAAATAATAGATTAGTTAAGCATCATCTGTGGCACTATAAGTTGTAGTTATATCCTTCGATAAGTATTGAAAATAAACCGACTTGTAACAAGCCAAAACATAATCACACAATCATTATCCTGTCAGCTTGAAAAACACACTCCGGAAATTAAGATTCGGAATTCAGGTTTTGGGTACAGAATAATTGAAGTAAGCGAATAAAGCCAAGCGCTGATTAGTTCAATTTCAAAGTCGATGATCTCAAAATAGGTTCGTTCATCAACTATTGTAGGCTGATAAAAGTGAGTAATCAGACGCTTATCGGCTACAATTGCATGCAATACAGCATTTTATCTTGTTTCGGTTTGCCGGGCAGCAAGATCGTTAAGTGATAAGTCTGGCTTTTTTATCAACAGTATAAATTCCTAAATAAGAATAATTATCTTTACCGAATTATTCTTGGTTTTAAAGCAATGAACAATTTTTTAAGGGAAAAACTGCAGGAGAAAGGGTTAAAGGTAACACCTCAACGGGTTGTTATTTATGATGCTATTATTAAATTAAACAATCACCCAACAGCCGAGAATATCATTGCTTACATTAAAGAAAATCATCCCAATATTTCTGTCGGAACAGTTTACAAAGTGCTGGATTCGCTAGTAGAAAATGAACTTCTCAAAAAGGTAAAAACAGAGAAAGACATTATGCGTTATGATGCTGTTTTATCCAATCACCATCATTTATATTGCGCTGAAACAGACCGTATAGAGGATTATGAAGATGATGAGTTGAATAAACTCATTAATGATTACTTCAAGAAAAACAGCATAAAAAATTTCAAAGTACAAGACATAAAACTTCAGATAACAGGAAAATTCAACACCACTACAAAAAAGAAATAACTATGAGTAATTCCAGCGCAGGTAAATGTCCTTTTCCACACGGACAAATGAAGCAAACTGCAGGCACAGGTACATCCAACAAAGATTGGTGGCCTAACCGGTTGAATCTTGGGATTCTTCGTCAGCATTCTTCTCTTTCTGATCCAATGGACAAAGGGTTCAATTATGCCGAAGAGTTCAAGAAATTGGATTTGAAAGCAGTTAAGAAAGATATTTACGATTTAATGACTACCTCGCAAGACTGGTGGCCAGCGGATTACGGGCATTATGGTCCGCTCTTCATTCGTATGGCATGGCACAGTGCAGGTACATATCGTATTGCCGATGGACGCGGCGGTGCCGGAACAGGTAATTTGCGTTTTGCGCCCACCAACAGCTGGCCCGACAATGGCAATTTAGATAAAGCTCGTTTTTTGCTTTGGCCAATCAAACAGAAATACGGCAATAAAATTTCCTGGGCCGATTTAATGATTCTCACCGGTAACTGCGCTTTGGAATCTATGGGTTTCAAAACATTCGGATTTGCAGGAGGCCGCGAAGATATTTGGGAGCCCGAACAAGACATTAACTGGGGCAGCGAAACCGAATGGCTGGGTGATAAACGCTACAAAGGAAACAGAGAGCTGGATAATCCGCTTGCCGCTGTGCAAATGGGATTGATTTACGTTAACCCGGAAGGCCCTAACGGAAATCCTGATCCCCTGGCTTCTGCCGTAGATATTCGCGAAACCTTTGCCCGCATGGCCATGAACGACGAAGAAACCGTTGCACTTGTTGCCGGCGGACATACCTTCGGAAAAGCACACGGAGCGGCAAGTGCAACACATGTTGGTCGTGAGCCGGAAGCAGCAAGCATGGAAGAAATGGGCATGGGCTGGAAAAACAGCTACGGCACAGGCGCAGGAAAAGATGCCATTACCAGTGGAATTGAAGGTGCATGGAAACCAAATCCCACAACTTGGGATAATGGCTATTTCGAAACACTTTTCAAGTACGAATGGAAGTTAACCAAGAGCCCCGCCGGTGCACATCAGTGGACTCCCACCGATGAAAGTGCTGCCACAACAGTTGTTGATGCACACGACAAAACAAAGTTTCATGCGCCGATGATGACAACAGCCGATATGGCGTTGAGAATGGATCCGGCCTATGAAAAAATTTCACGAAAATTCCTGAATGATTTTGATGCATTTGCTGATGCATTTGCAAGAGCGTGGTTCAAATTAACACACAGAGATATGGGCCCGATAGCTCGTTATCTCGGCGAAGAAGTCCCCAAAGAAGTATTGATTTGGCAGGATCCGATTCCGGCTTCAATTACTGATTTAAACGACAGTGACATTGCTGCACTGAAAAGCACAATCTTATCAAGCGGCCTTTCAATTGCACAGTTGGTGTCAACAGCTTGGGCATCAGCTTCAACATTCAGAGGCTCTGATAAGCGCGGTGGCGCTAATGGTGCACGCGTTCGTCTTGAACCGCAAATTAACTGGGAAGCAAATAATCCGGCACAATTAAAAACGGTGCTTGCTGCTTACGAAAAAATTCAGAAAGAATTCCCCAAGCCGGTTTCTCTTGCCGATTTAATTGTGTTAGGCGGATGTGCAGCAATTGAAAAAGCTGCTGCTGCTGCAGGACATCCTGTTTCAGTACCGTTTACAACCGGCAGAGGTGATGCTACTTTAGAACATACCGATGTTGCATCATTTGCGGTTTTAGAACCCAAAGCCGACGGATTCAGAAACTATAAGAGTGCAACCTGCGTTTCTGTGACAGAAGAAATGCTGATCGACAAAGCCCAACTTCTTACTTTAACAGCACCCGAAATGACTGCTTTAGTTGGAGGTTTGCGAGTGCTGAATGCAAACTTTGATGGCTCGAAACATGGTGTGTTTACCAAAAATCCGGAAACACTCACCAACGATTTCTTCACCAATTTGCTGGATCTGGGAACAACCTGGAAAGCCACAGACGAAACCGGTGAGACCTTTGAAGGTCGCAGCAGAACAACCGGGGAAGTAAAGTGGACAGCCACCCGCGCTGATCTGGTATTTGGCTCTAACTCTGAGTTGCGTGCCATTGCTGAGATCTATGCCATGAGCGACGGCAAAGAGAAATTTGTAAAAGATTTCGTTGCCGCATGGAACAAAGTGATGAATCTCGACAGATTCTAAATCTCGCATCTTAACTAAAGAGAGGCTGTTCATTTTTACTTTGAACAGCCTCTTTTTGTTAATGCATTTTTTCGAGTAAAATTGATTTGAGGAAGTGTAATGAAATGTAATTTCACCAAATGGAAGATAACTACATTCAAGCATTGCATCCGCAACCCGGAAAGACGAACAAGAGAATTACGTTGGAGAAATATGACTTCATAAAAGAAAATTTATTGAAGATTATTAAAGAGCAGGAATTAACCCATACAGAACTGATGGAAGAGTTGTACGCAAGAATAAAAGACAATTTTAAAGGAGGGGTTCAATGGTATGGTGAGGTTGTTAAACTAGATTTAGAAGCAAGGGGAATAATTGAACGTACACGATCAAAACCCGAAAAATACAAATTGAAATAATCAATAAGAATTCAGAAATTTTTCGCAGTCTTACATACCCGGAATATCGCCGCTCAGTGTTACATTTCCTTGCGGATTCTGCAACTCTGTTTGTTTCCAGATTCCACCATCCACATAAATAGTTACCGTATAATCGTATTGCGGTGAAGTACTGCTCACAGTCACTTTCATAAACTCGCCCGGCTCGGCACGTCTCACCGGCGATGACCAATTTTGAGCTGATGTGCTGGTTACAGTTTCTGTACCCGTTTCATTGGCGGTGTAGCTGATTACGCAACTTGCAGAGCCTCCGGTAGCTTGTTTCACATTAACAGTAACCGAACGGGTTTCATCTCGTCGGCAGCCGGCAATTACTAGCAACAGCAGCAGTGGTAACCAGCGCATGGCAGAAGATGTTTGGTGATGTTGCAAATTACTGCTGCTGTTGCAATTGCGCAAGATAATTTACAGAACCGGTTGCTTTGGCTGTGCAGGTGGAATACCGGAAACTCAGTTCACCATTAGGTTGCAGCCGCGTACATCGCTGTTATCGAAACGGCCGAGCACTTCAAAGCTGCCGTCAGGGTGAAGTTTACCGAGATCTGATGTGGCAATGAAACTGCAACTGTATAAATTAGCAAGATCTGTAATGCAGATACCGCCGGTTTTCCCGTGTGCAGCAAGGCTCAGCGGATCGTTCATTTCGCGGATACTGATGCGCATCCACGGCGGACAATGGAAAATGCCGCTGCCAGTGGAGTAAGCTTGCGAAAGCAGTTCCGTCATGCCATATTCAGAGTGAATTTGTGCACTGCCGAATGCGCCGCTGAGTTGTGCATGTACTTCTTCGCGAATCATTTCGCGGCGGCGCCCCTTCATGCCTCCGGTTTCCATGATGATGGTGTGCGGCAGCGGCTGCGGAAATTGCTCGGCCAAATCCAGCAGTGCATACGTAACACCAAGCAGCAACACTTTTTGTCCGGCGGCATTTAACTGCTGGAGCTTTTCAGAAAGTTCAGCCAGATTGTGCAGGTAGAAACCGCTTTCTGAACGGCCGCTACGCACAATTAAATCGTTGGCCATATACACGAGCGATGAGCCTGAACGTTCGAGGTACGAAGGCAGTAAAGCCAGAACAATGTAGTCGCGCACATCGCCATAAAACAACTCAAAGCAGCGCCCGAAACTTTCTTCATACAGCGAAATATCCGCCACCGGATGCTGCGAGGTTATTTGCCCCGTGGTTCCGCTGCTGGTGAATAGTTGCTGCGGCGTATGCCCTTCGGCAATGATGCTGAACTTCTTGAATAGTTCTACCGGCAGGTGCGGAATTTCATGAACATGGTTCAGCTTTTCAGCATCAACACCAAGTAGTTCCAAAAACTCCCGATACACTGCAATGTGTTTGGCCTGATAGCGAAACACTTCAAGCGCAAGCACATCATAATTGCTGCTGCTGAAAATTGCGGTACGGAGTTGATCTGCATTCACGGCTGCAAAGTTCGTAAAAAGAACAAACCCGCTTTCCGGAGAAAACGGGTTTGTTCTTTTTCTGTCAGACGAATTAAATAAACATATCGAGCAGGTAATAAACTCCCGCACCAACCAAACCCGAAACCGGAATGGTCAGGATCCACGCCCAGAGCAGGTTTACCGTAACGCCCCAGCGCACTGCCGAAATACGTTTTGTAACACCTACACCAATGATAGCACCGGTAATGGTATGTGTGGTAGAAACCGGTACGCCCATGCCTTGTGATACACCGTAAAGTGTAATAGCACCAGCGGTTTCAGCAGCAACACCTTCGAGCGGAGTTACTTTGGTAATTTTTGTACCCATTGTTTTCACAATGCGCCAGCCACCCATCATGGTGCCAAGACCAATTGCAGAGTAGCAGATCAGCGGAACCCAATCAGGAATATGTTTGATTTTTTCTTTGAGTTTGGTTCCGTGCTCCTTGAGGTAAGTCTCCTTGTACTCGGGATAGCTTACACCTTCGGGCAGGGTTACTTTGGCATTGGTTTTCTCGTCAACGTAACTGTATTTGATTGCGGTCCAGTCTGCAATTTTGTAGTCGGGATCATTCTTAATCATTGCCGAGTTAAACACCATAAGTGCAGCAGCAATAATACCCATTACTTTCTGTGAATCGCTGCCGCCGTGACCGATACTGAATGCTGCTGAAGAAAGCAGCTGCAGGCGTTTAAACCAGCGTTCGGTTTTTGCGTGTGGCGATTTGCGCACAATATTCAGGATAAGAATGGTGAGCAGATACGAAACAACGAGACCAATAACAGGAGCAAGGAAGATGAACAGGAAGGTTTTTATGATGCTTTCCTGATTAACAACCGAAAATGATCCGGCGTGTGCAATAGCAGCACCGGCAAAACCACCAATAAGTGTGTGCGATGAGCTTGACGGAATGCCATACCACCAGGTAAGCAAGTTCCAGAAAATTGCAGCTACAATGCCAGCAAAAATTACGGTCAGATTAATTGCATCGCCGTGAACTGTCTTGGCAACTGTATCGGCAACTTTAAGGTCGAAAATCCAGAACGCTACGAAATTGAAAAAAGCGGCCCAGATTACTGCCTGAAAAGGTGTCAATACTTTGGTCGAAACCACCGTTGCAATCGAGTTGGCAGCATCGTGAAACCCGTTGATCAGGTCAAACACAACCGCCAAAACGATGATAATTATGAGTACTGTCATCATAACGAACAGTGGTTACGCTTAAGCGTATTTAATCAGGATGGATTGAATAACGTTGGCAGCATCTTCACACTTGTCTGTTGCTGTTTCCAGCGACGAGAGCAATTCTTTGATCTTGATGATCTGAATTGCATCTTTCTCAGTTTCAAAAAGCGAAGCAATACTGCGGTTGAATACATCATCAGCTTCGTTTTCGAGACTGTTGATTTTTACGCAAGATTCTTTAATGGCATCCAGATTCTTCATGTCCTTCAGGTTCACCACAGCTACGTTCAGCTCAAGTGATCCTTTGAGGATAATTTCAGCAAGTTTAATTACTGAATCATCCAGCACTTCAACACGGTAAAGCTCAATACGCTTTGATGAACCGTGAATGAAGTCGAGAACATCATCAATTGCAGAAGTTAATGCGTGAATATCTTCACGGTCAAACGGAGTAATAAAGTTCCGGCTGAGCTCATTAAAAATCATGTGGGTGATGTTATCACCTGTATGTTCAAGATGTTCAATCTCTTTGATAAGCTCTTTACGACGGTCAGAAACAGGTGTAGTAACCATCTCATTAAGCACCTTTGATGCTTTAATAAGGTTCTGTGTTGCCTGTTCGAAAAGCGGAAAGAATTTGCGGTCTTTCGGGACGAGTAATTGTAAAATGCCCATTTGGTGTGTGAATTAGATAAGGCTTGGTTGTGGCAAAGGTAGTTAGCCGGGTGATATGCTGGGTTAAGTTAATGTTATCAACTTTAATTAGTTGATAATCAGGTTTTAGAATCGTGTTTGAGAACTTTTGCTTCGACGAAAAAGATGATTTCTTCGGCGATATTTTTTGTTTGATCGCCAACGCGTTCCAGCTTGCGGGTGATAGAAAGCATGTTAAGGCAGTGCAGCGGTTCGGGAGTGTTCTGGATAAGCTGTAAAGTTGTTTGAGTAGCTGCCAGATTAATTTCATCCAGCAAATCATCTTTCCCGAAAACATCGCGCGCCAATGCTGTGTCTTCATTGATGAAAGCATGAAGCGCATCGTCGAGCATAGAGAGCGCTGTTTTATACATTTCATCAAACCGGTATGCTTCAATCATTTCTTTCGGAAATGGTGTGTTTACATCCAGTACATAGCGTGCAATTCCTTCGGCATTATCTGCAATGCGTTCGAGGTTGGTGTTTATTTTAAGCGCCGCGAGTATAAAGCGCAGGTCAACAGCAACAGGATTAAAAAGGGCAAGAATATTTTCGCAGTCGCGGTCGGTTTTCAGTTCAAGCACATTAATGCGCCGCTCGAGTTCCAGCACTTCACGTGCAAGTCCGTGGTCAAATTCAAGCAATGCGTTTTTGCATTTGCTGAGTTGGGCACGCACCTGCCGCTGCATATCAATGAGTTGCTCTTTCAGCAGGTGCAGTTCTGTATCGAGGTGTGTCATTGCTTTTGTATCGCAGTTGTTTAACCAAAGCGGCCGGTGAGGTAATTTTGTGTTTTCGGATTTTTGGGGTTGGTGAAAATAGCTTTTGTTGAGCCGGTTTCTACCAATTCGCCATCATAAAAAAATGCGGTGTAATCGCTTACACGTCCTGCCTGCTGCATGTTGTGTGTTACAAAGAGAATGGTGTAATTTTCTTTGAGCGAATAAATCAGTTCCTCAATGCGTGCTGCCGAAATCGGATCAAGGGCTGATGCCGGCTCGTCCATCAGCAACACCGATGGTTCAACCGCCAGCGCACGTGCAATGCACAACCGCTGCTGTTGTCCGCCCGAAAGTTTCCACGCCGAGTTGCGGAGTTTATCTTTCACCTCATCCCAAAGAAATGCACGTTTGAGAGCATGCTCAACATGGTCGGCAATAAAGCCTTTGTCGGTAATTCCATTTACCCGCAAGCCATAGGCTACATTTTCGTAAATGCTTTTCGGGAACGGATTGGCTTTTTGAAATACCATACCCACATTTTTGCGGAGTTGGTCAATATCAGCATTCCGGCCATAAATATCTTCACCGTCTATAAAAATCTCACCGGTAATTTTCACATCCGGAATAAGGTCATTGAGACGATTGAACACACGGAGAAAAGTAGTTTTGCCGCAACCACTTGGACCGATAAGTGCGGTTACCGTTTTCTCAGGAATGCTCATACTGATGCCTTTGAGCGCATGAAAATTACCGTAATGCAGATTCACCTGACTGGCAGAAATTTTCTCCTGTTTTGCAGCAGAAGCTTCTCCGGTCTTCGGTTTATCGGTATGCTGGTTTGAATTGATATCCATGCTTACGGTTAATTCTGATTGTTACGGCTGAGGCGGTTTCTGAGCAAACCGGTGAGCATATTCATGAGTAATACGATGAGCATAAGAACGAGAGCTGTGCCATAAGCTGCTGGCTGTGCCTTTTCAATATCTGTTCCGCTTGTAGCCAGCACATATAAGTGATACGGCAGCGCCATTACCTGATCAAATATACTGCCGGGAAGTCGTGTGAGAAAATAGGCTGCGGCTGTAAAAAGAATCGGTGCTGTTTCGCCTGAAACCCGTCCTATGGCCAGCACAAAGCCGGTGAGAATACCCGGCATGGCTTGCGGTAAAACTACCCGGCTTGTAGTTTGCCAGCGTGTTGCACCGAGTGCGTAACTGCCCATGCGGTGTGCAGGATCTACGGCTTTCAGTGCTTCTTCGGTGGTGCGAATGACAACCGGTAAAACCATAATAGCCAGTGTAAGCGAGCCTGCCAGAATACTGCTTCCGAATCCAAGCCCGTTTACAAAAAGCGACATCCCGAAAAGCCCGAAAACTACGGAGGGCACACCGGCAAGGTTACTCGTCATGAGCCGGATAAACTGACGCACCGGACCATTGGGAACATACTCATTGAGATAAATTCCGGCCATTACGCCAACAGGAAATGCAAACAGCATACTGCCTGCCGCGAGACAAAGTGTACCAACAATTGCCGGAAAAATGCCGCCTTCTGTCATTCCATTTCGCGGCGAGCCGGTGAGAAATTCAACGCTCAGTACCGGTAAGCCTTTTACAGTAATATAGCCTACAATAAGCAACAGCATTGAGGCTACAATTACACTCATGCCGCGCAAAACGGCAAATGCAATTTTTTGTTTGCGGCGTTTTTTTTGTGATGCAGCTTTAAACAGATCGGCAAGCGGAACTTCTTTTACGGGCGCTTTCATAAACCGGCAGCCCTCCTGCGCCTGATGACCAGGTATTCGACAATAAGGTTAAACGAGAGCGTAATCAGAAACAACAAACAGCCGAGTGCAAACAAGGCTTTGCTGTGCGTGCTGCCTTGTGCCGCTTCGCCAAGTTCGCCGGCAATTGTGGCCGGAATTGTGCGTACCGGTTCAAGTAATGTGTGCGGAATAACTGCAGCATTGCCTGTAACCATTAGCACAGCCATTGTTTCTCCCACAGCCCGGCCAATGCCAAGTACAGCTGCCGCCGCAATGCCCGACGATGACCAGGGCAATACTACACGCCATATTGTTTGCCATTGTGTAGCGCCTAATGCCAAACTGGCCTCTTTCATTTCGCGCGGTGTGCTGCGCAGCGCATCTTCTGTTACAGAAATGATAGCGGGTAAAGCCATAATGGCAAGCAAAATGCTGCCCGCAAGTCCGGTTTCGCCAACCTCCAAACCGAAAATCGTTTTGATGGCCGGAACAACCACCATGAGCCCGAAAAAGCCATAGACAACCGAGGGAATGCCGGCCAATAATTCAACCGCAGGCTTGAGAATGCGCCGTACACGCGGTCGGGCTATTTCACTGATGTAAATAGCTGCTGCAAGTCCGAGCGGAAGTGCAATAAGTATTGCCGCAATACACACCCAAAGCGAACCAAGGAGCAACGGAAGTGCTCCGTATTGTGCAGCGGGCTTGGCTGTAGGATACCAGTTACGGCCGCTGAGAAATGAAATTAAACTTACCTGGTCGGTTTGGATATAATGCCCGCCAAATGCTGCCGGTGCATACGTTGTATCGAACGCTGCCAGAATACCGGGCAAACTATCGGTAAGTTTTCCGATGCATTGAGGCAGATTGCTGTACTCTTTTCCGAGCTGTTCTGCCGTGAAGTAATTCCCAATATCACCCTGATAAAACGGAATAACAGGAATGTCTTTTCCGCCAACGTCTTTCCAGTTGCTGATTTCTCCGTCGTACATTTTCCGGATATCAGCACCGCTCAATTTCTTAACAGGATTACTGCTGTTTACGGCAATTACAGTGCGTTTCTCAACAGGCGATTCGGAAAATACATCCAGTCCTTCGCGAAATAGAAAAGCAAAAATGAGTACAACAGCAGCCGTAGTTACCGCGCCGCTCAATGTGAGCAGACTTTCGATAAATTTTTCGGTAATACGGCGGAAGAGTTTCATAGCAAACAGCAAACAATATAAATCAATTTACAGGAATATATCCCTCAGCTTTTACGAGTTCCTGTCCTTTGGGCGAGAGTACAAAGTTGATATAAGGCTGTGCATGCTCAACACCTTTGCGCGGATAAATAAAATACAGTGGCCGTGAAATCGGGTAGTTTTTCAGCTCACTCGTTTCAGCCGATGGTTTGATGTAGTTGATTCCCTGATTGTATGAAACAGCAAGTGCTTTTACTGATTTGCTGATGTGCGAAACACTTACATAACCAACAGCACCCGGAGTTTGACTAACCGACTGAGCAATTGCACCGTTGCTGGAACTGCACAGAGCGGATGCCGAGAAATTTCGTTTACTGAGAACATGTTCTTTGAAAAAATCATACGTGCCTGAACTTGACTCGCGCGAGAAGAGCACGATTTTTTCGTTGTTGCCTCCAACTTCTTTCCAGTTGGTAATGTGTCCGGTGTAAATGGCCTGAATCTGTTCGCGGGTAAGTTGCTGAACCGGGTTTGAAGGATGCACAATTATGGCTAAGGCATCATAGGCAACAGCTTGTTCAGCAATATCAATTTTAGCTGCACGAAAATCAAGCCGTTCGTCTGTACGGAGTTCGCGCGAAGACATGGCTATATCGGTAGTGCCTTCGAGTAAAGCTTTTATGCCTACGCCTGAACCGCCTCCGGTTACTTCCAGCGATGGCATAGAGTCGTTGAGCATAAACAGCTCTGCTTCCCGCTGTACAAGCGGCAGCACGGTTTCACTTCCTCTGATACTGATGACTGAACGATTTTTACGCCGTTCGGCAATGCTTTCTGTACATCCTGTAAACAGGATGGATAGCAGAAAGATTCCGGCGTAAAATGTTTGTGCAGACAAAATCACATACAAACATCGGTTTTCAATATGAAGTTAATGTTAAGTCGCTTGATTTATTAAGCGTTTGACTCCTGTTTTCACAAAAAATAAGGGTCAATTTATTGGATGGCAATCCGCGTGTTGTGTTAAAATCTAAACAGCCGCCTGATTTACTGATCAGAGCGGCTGTTTTACAATTTTATGATTTGATATAGCTACCGATAGCTGATAAACTATTTAATGGTTATAAAAGTAATTATCATCTGTGATAACCAGAATGATAATTTCATTCGTTAATAATTAAACTGAACCTGAATCCGCAGTAAACGACCATCCTGATTGTAAAACTCTTTTGCTTTGTCAGAAGTGTTGCGGATCGAATACACGTAACTGGCAGTAATTTCAAGACTTTTCATGATTTGGTATTCAATACCGAAATCGTATTCATTTAGTTTGAGTGCTTTTGCATCAGTAGTAATTTTAACCCCTCCGCTGTAATACTGAGCCCTCACGAACGGAATTAGTGTTTGATTCGTTTTATTCAATTTAATCATATAGTAAGCTGTTACAAAACCACCTTCCAGCGGAGCGGTAACAATAGAGTCGCGGTTGACATCATACATCGGGCTTTCGCCAACATTAAACTCTGCAAGCAACCCGAAAGGCTGCGGAGCGAGTGCAATGCTGATTGCGGCACGCTTATCACGGTAAGTAGAGGTTGAGTTTTTCTTTAC
>CALRTD020000077.1:0-12058 GCA_943371015.1 Synechococcus sp. UW140
AATAAAGCTTGCATACTGAAAAATATCGCCTGGTTGAAAATCATAATAATCGAATGTTGTAAGTATTGCTGAGCCGATGTTTCTGTTCTGAATACCATCCAACTTATAATAGCGGTTGTAGCCAAAACCGGCCGGCCACTGCACAATACCATGTTCTGCCGACCAGATTAATGTATCTCCACTGCTGAGAGCAGCTACTTTAATAGAATCAGGCTGCCCAAGTATAGTGGCTGTGTCGGCACTCAAAAGCAAGGCAGAAATGTTTCTTGAAGGCACAAAAGCCCATGAATCGCCGGGCATAGCCAATGTATTCATAACTGCAGTATCTATACCTTGAATCGTACAAATACCATTACTGCTTTTAATGAGTGAATAACCACTTACAACAGCCGGAAGATTGCGAAAACCATAACACGTATCACATCCGTTTGAGCTATTTGGAATAACCAGACAGCCGATGCAACCAATCCGATTAAAATAAAATGTTGTATCGTTCCCATTTACAAGCAGTGAATCAACAAAAAATGATCCACTGATGACCTGATCGTTTTGATAGCGATAATGAAACGTATCATTCAGCATTACCGGTGTCCAGCGCTGTGCACTGAGCTCGGATGACAACAACAGCAAAAGAAAAATTAATTTCTTCATCTTAGTTTGATATCAATGCTGAATCACTACCCGCTGTACACTCACACCTTCCGCAGTTTGCACACGCAGCAAATACAGACCGGCAGCGAGTTCGGAAGTAGATATTGTAGTTACCGGCTGTGTAATTGAAACTCGCTGCAAAATTTCGCCCTGTAAATTGATGAGTTCTAATTGTGCATCGCCGGAAATCTCTGCAAGCTCTATGCGCAGTGATTCGTTGGCTGGGTTGGGGAAGTAACGAACCGGAAGCATCGCGTTTTCCGATGTACTCAAATTAAAATAAGTATCCGGATAAACTGTTCCGGTAGTATCACCATTCTTCACATAGCCCATCAGCCATTCATAACGCGAATACTCAAACAACTGATCCCAGTTGGCTTCTATTAACCCGAGACCTTTTACGTAGCGGGCATAGATAGCCATATTAAACAGGGGCCATTGCGGTGTATTTTGCGATAACAGGTCAATACCATACAAGGTATCAGATGTGCTGCTTAGCGGAAACCATGCAACAGGACCACTGTTAATCGGATATACTCCAAAGAATGCTCCGGGGTTATTGAGTGAGTCGTGAAAATATTGCCATTCATTTACTCCGCCTCCGCTCATTGTATCGCCGCAACCCCAATAACGCTGAGGATAATAAGAGTATGAATTAAAAATTTTGGGTTCAATCAATGAATGATTGGGCTGGTTAAGATGATGTGACTCACAGTTTGTAATCACGTTTACGAATCCGGGATTATACGTATTTGAATATGTGGGCGGAATAGTCATTTGAGCAGCTTGCTGAGAACGGCTGCTGTGATATACTTCATACGTATATACAATACTGTCGGTAAAATTCTGACGCTGCAACACGGTGTACTTTGACCATGCTGTAATGAGTTGCCCGGAACCGGGTTCAAATGAGTATCCGTAATACTGGAATACATCTCCGACCTGAAAATCGTAGTAATCAAATACAGTCAGCAACTGATAACCAAGGTTTCGATTTTCGATACCCTCTAGCCGGTAATACTGTCCGGATGAAAATGCAGCGGGCCATTGAATTATGCCGTGTTCAGCCGACCAAACAAGAGAGTCGCCGGTAGAAAGAATGGCCGTTTTCAGCGAATCAGGCTGCCCAAAAACAGTTGCTGTGGTTTTGCTGGTCACCTGTGCTGTAACAAGCGGCAACGATGAGAATGTCCAGCTATCGCCAACCTCGGCCAGTGTGTTCAGTACGCGTGTATCATTGCCGGTGAACGTACAAACACCTGTGTTTGTTTTGAGCAATGAGCGACCAGCCACAACAGCCGGAAGATGCTGCAAGCCATAACACGAATCGCATGCCGGGCCGCCGGTAAACGTAAGGCAGTTTACACAGCTCGTTTCGTTGAACACAAATGTGGTGTCGCCCGCATTGGAACTATAACTTACCGGGAAAAAAGAACCGGTAATTTCTGTATCACCATCCAGACGATAATGAAACGTGTCGTTCAGCATTACCGGTGTCCAGCGCTGTGCACTGAGCATACCGAAAAATGAGAGCAGAATTGTAAGGAGTAGCAGTCTTTTCATTGGGATTAGATTTTCACAACTAAATTAAATGATTGCCCAGTGACTTCAAATGCTCTTTCTTTATTCCTTACGCATTCAGCGCATACTCCGGTCTTTCTCCAGATTAGATGCGCTGTCGTCCCACTGCATGCCCCAGCGTTCAATTTCTTCGGCAGTCCAAAGCTCAGGAAAGAAGATGATGCGCTGAAATTGAGGCGGAAGATATTTGCCCCAGTTGGTGCCGCCGGTTGCCGCTACATCCTGCCCGGGCGTTTTGCCGGTAAGGTAGCGTGTTGATGAATGGAAGTGCTGCAGCTTCCAGTTCACATTTACATTGCGGTCGAGGCGGCGAAGTACATTTTTCAGCTCGTCTGTTTTTTCGGCTTCGGGCAGGCTGCGATATAATGCGGCAAGATTGGTATCTACATTTTCGGAAGCCAGATCGTAGAACCGCTCACTGTATTTCTCCAAAAACATCCGAAGCGTGAGCGTAGGTGTTCCGTCTTCGTTGGTAGAACCGTAACGCCAGTAAGCTTTCTGAGCCTGCTCAGCCAACGGTTTTGTGCGATAGGCTTCGCGCTCGGCATCGGTAACCAAATTTGCAAAATCGGTTGAGCAGATTTCGATGAACCGGTATTGCGCCGACTGAAATCCGCTGGCCGGTGTTAATGAAAGGCGGTATTTCGTGAACTGCTCATACTCCATGCCTTCGCGCATAATGCGGAACGAGAAAATAAGCGCATCGAAATAACTGGTAATCCGCAACGCACGCGCACGCAGAAATTCGCCGGTAAGTTCTTTGGCCTTGAACTTTTCGCGAAGCTGCTGATACTCGTGCAAACAAAGCTTGAAGTACAATTCCGTAACCTGATGATACATGATAAAAATATGCTCATCAGGATATGTGGTGCGCGCTTTCTGCAAGCTCAGCAACGTATCCAGCTCAATATAATCCCAATAACTGAGATGAGTATTGTAGCAATAACCTTCGAGATAAGTATCGAGACTTTGTCCGTCTTTGGCTAATTTATCCTGTAACTGCTGGAGCAGCGAAAGTGTTTTCTCTGAAAATTCGGGCATGAGTAGCTTTGTTTGGAGTGCCAAGATAGCCAGATGCGGGCGTAGATAAAAATGACAGTAATCAATCTAACTTTTATGGAAGTTAGAAACGGCATCCCGCACAAAAAATCAGGGCGAAAGCTTTTACACTTTCGCCCTGAGACGGGGATGTTGTTCTAAAAATTTACTTGACTGTTTTCAGCGGAACCACAAGGCCCTTGGCGCTGGTAATGTCCATTTTTACTGAGCCTACCAGGATCTCGGCCTGAACACGTACCGGAATTTTATTGGCATCGTCAGAAATCCAGATCAGCAGATCGTCTTCTTTCTTGAACACACGGCCTTTCTGAACTACCGGTACAAACTTCATACAGGCAATTTTACCGAGATCAGTTTTAATGGTTTCACGGCCAATGAATTTGATTTTCAAATCCCAAATTTCATCGTCCATAAAAGTCTTTACTTCAAACACATCACCTTTCTTGGCTTTCGAATAGTCCATTGTTCGGGCGTAGAAAAACGATGAAACCATGTCCTGCACATTCTTAGGAACGGTCATTGTTTTTCCGCTTGAATTTACCTGACCGGAAATGTGATTAAAGGTTTGGTTCTGGTTAATTTTAAAACCACCTTCATCGCAGCGGCGCATGAAAATCCAGGGAATGAGTGCTTCTTCGTCAACATACGACTCAAAATAATCGCGAACACGAAACACCCAGTCGAATGCACCTTTTGAATAGCCGTTGGCGACAATGTGCATGGTAGGACGGCCGCCGATCAGTTTTTTTGATTCGTCAACCTTAACCACAGCCTCGCCGGCATTTACCGCACCGTAGTGCAGGCGGAATTTCAGTTCCTCACCGCGTTTGAAAGCTCCGTTATTTACCTTTCGGTAAGGGCTTGCAGTCTGCGCAACGGCCGATGTGGCCGCAATGACCAGAATACCGGAGATGAGAAGAAGCCTTTTCATGTTCATCTTGTTTTATAGCGTTTGGTAGAATAATCCAAACTATATGCCAAAGTGACGTTTTTACTTAGACTTTTAGTGCGTCAGAGGGTTGCTTTTTGCGCTTAATTCTGTTAAAAATACGAAATCGGGGGCAAAATGGTTACTATATAGCTGCTTTTCAGCCCCATAGACAAATATCAAAAACAGCGGCAGGTATCGTATTAAGCTACCTGCCGCTGAGTTTTTTAGTTAAAATCCTGGTTAGACTACAATATTCACGATGCGTTTGGGTACAACCACCATTTTTTTGGGGGCTTTTCCTTCGAGCCATTTCTGCGCTTCTTCGGAGGCCAGGATGGCTTTTTCTACCTCGGCAGGAGGCATATCGGCGGGGGCGGGAAATTTGAAACGCATTTTACCGTTAACCTGCACCGGATACTCAAATGTATCATCGGTGAGGTATTTTTCGTCAACCACAGGGTAAGCGGCTTGCGCTACCGAACCATTTGCGCCGAGCTGTTTCCAAAGTTCTTCGGAAATGTGCGGAGCAAAGGGTGCAAGAGCAACCGCCAGCGGCTCAAGCACGGCACGCTTGCGGCATTTCAGTTCCATCAGCTCATTTACTGCAATCATAAATGTGCTTACGCAGGTGTTGAATGAGTAGCGCTCAATATCATCGCGCACTTTCTTCACGGTGCGGTGCAGTACTTTGAGTTCAGCTTCGGTTGCAGGCTCTTCGGTTACAGCGAGGCCGTTTTCATTCATAAACAAGCGCCAGAAACGCTTCAGGAAGTTGTGGACACCGCTGATGCCGTTAGTGTTCCACGGCTTGGCCTGATCGAGCGGACCGAGAAACATTTCATATAAACGCAAGGTATCGGCGCCGTATTGATCGCAGATGTCGTCGGGATTAAAGACGTTATATTTCGACTTCGACATCTTTTCTACGGCAGGCATCAGTTCTCTGCGATCGCCTTCAAAATAGAAGTTTCGGAACGTTGCTTCATAGTCTCGCGTTTTGGCTGCACCATCTTGAGTGATGAAATATTTACCGTTTTCAAACTCCGCAAAGTTGACAAGATAGTTCTTATGAAAACTCTCGCCTTCTTTAACCGGTTCATCAATCGGAAGCATGATGTATTTTTCGGGATCTGAACTGCGGTCAACTTTTACGTGCGCAATCATACTCGTTCCCTGAATCATTCCCTGATTAATCAGCTTCTGCGCGGGTTCATTCACCGGAATAAACTCACGGTCAAATAAAAACTTTGTCCAGCTGCGCACATACAGCAAATGGCCGGTAGCATGCTCGGCGCCACCAATGTAGAGATCAACATTTTTCCAGTACTCAACCGCTTTCTTGGAAACAAGTTCCTTGTCGTTGTGCGGATCCATGTAGCGCAGGAAGTACCAGCTTGAACCTGCCCAACCGGGCATTGTAGTTGTTTCATACGAATATTGGCCTTTGTACTTCCAGCCTTCTGCCCGCGCCAGTGGCGGCTCACCGGTTTCGGTTGGCAGAAACTTTTCGATTTCGGGAAGCACCAGCGGCAATTCACTTTCATCAAGCGCACAGGCGATACCGTCTTTGTAATAAATCGGAATCGGTTCGCCCCAGTAGCGCTGGCGGCCAAAAGCAGCATCGCGCAAGCGGTAATTTACTTTTCCTTTTCCGTGCCCGCGCTTCTCAATTTCTTCGATAGCGCGTTTCACTGCGGGCTTCACATCAAGGCCATTCAGGAAATCGGAATTAACGAGAAGGCCTGATTTTGCGTCGTAAGATTCTGTTTCAATATTTCCGCCGCTGACCACTTCGGTTATCGGCAAACCGAAATGTTTTGCAAAGGCGTAGTCGCGACTGTCGTGCGCCGGAACGGCCATAACAGCGCCGGTTCCGTAACCGGCCAATACATAATCGCCAACCCAAACCGGAACTTTTGCGCCGGTAAACGGATGCAAAACATAAGCGCCGGTAAACTGTCCCGAAACTTTTTTCACTTCGGCCTGGCGTTCGCGTTCCGATTTGTTCTTGGCAACGCTCACGTAAGCCTCAACAGCAGCGCGGTATTCGGCAGTAGTAATTTTTTCTACGAGTTCGTGCTCGGGTGCAAGTGTAACAAACGTAACGCCGAAAACGGTATCGGGACGAGTGGTAAACACTTCAATTTTTTCGGCATGACCATCCAGCTGAAAAAACAGCGAAGCACCTTCAGA
Organism: Synechococcus sp. UW140; assembly: GCA_943371015.1. Lineage (GTDB taxonomy): Bacteria > Bacteroidota > Bacteroidia > Palsa-965 > Palsa-965. The sequence continues at coordinate 6,416 of CALRTD020000077.1, forward strand.
ACGGCCAATCCAGTTGCGCTGCGATTCTTTGATGCTTTCGGGCCAGTCAACTGTATCCAGATCATTCAGCAAGCGATCTGCAAAAGCCGTGATGCGGAAACTCCACTGCGGCATTCGTTTGCGCTCAACCGGATAGCCGCCGCGCTCAGAAACACCGTCTTTGATTTCGTCGTTGGCAAGTACAGTGCCGAGTCCCGGACACCAGTTTACCCAAGCCTCGTCGAGATAAGCAAGGCGGAAATTCATCAGTACATCAGCTTGCTGCTTTTCGCTGAACGACTTCCATTCGGCTGCAGTAAACGGTGCAAGATTATGTTCTTCATTGCCTGTTAAAATACGATCATCGCTGCCTGAATAGCCTTCGGTTTCAAACACCGCAATGAGTGCATCAATTGGCTCCGCTTTTTGCGTGCGGTAATTGTACCACGATTTGAAGAGCTGCAGAAAAATCCACTGCGTCCATTTGTAGTACTTCGGATCGCAGGTGCGCACTTCACGATCCCAGTCAAACGAAAATCCGATTCGGTCGAGCTGTTCGCGGTAGCGGGCAATATTTTTTTCGGTAGTTACTGCGGGATGCTGACCGGTTTGAATAGCATACTGCTCGGCCGGAAGGCCGAAAGCATCGTAGCCCATCGGGTGCAGCACATTGTAACCATTGTGGCGTTTGTAGCGCGAAACAATATCGTTAGCAATAAAACCAAGCGGATGACCAACGTGCAAACCTGCACCTGACGGATATGGGAACATATCCAGTGCATAAAATTTCGGTTTGTCGCCGCCTTCGCCTGAAGCGTACGTTTTATTGTCGCTCCAGTATTGGCGGATGCGTTGCTCTATTTCGCGAAAATTATATTCCATAATTTGATTCAGTAATCAATTCGGCAAACCTTTATTTCAAAGGACCTGCGGGTATTTCGTTGTAAATTACATCCAGCACAACAGCGCCAACAACTTTAAGCGTACTCTTTTCTATTGCTGAAAGATTATCGGTGTGGCGGTGGTGATGCGGGAAATAGTCGTTCTGATCAGGATCGTAATGCACAATATCAATTGTAGGAATAAGTGCAATCTGATTGATGGGCACATGATCGTCAGTAGTCGGACCTGTTTGCTCATTCACAAAAATATCTGTGTAACCAAGTGCAGCGGCAGCACTCCACACCTTGTCAACAATTTGCGGTGCCATAACAACTGAAGATCCTTCCTGCGGAAAAATGGCGCCCGAAGCACCAACCATATCGAGCAGAATACCGAAACGAGCGTCGTAGTCTTTCGGTTTGTTGGCTGCCCAGTACTGTGCGCCCAAACACCAGCTGTTTTCGGAGCCATTGTTGCCCTGATCTTCGGCATCAACCAGTAAAATATCAACTCCAATGTTTGGGTCTTTCAGTTGCAGTACACGTGCAATTTCCAGCAGCACACCTACTCCGCTTGCGCCGTCGTTTGCGCCATCAATGGCCTGATCTTTTCGGGCAGTGTCGCGGTCGGCCATGGCGCGGCTGTCCCAATGCGCCAGCAGCAGAATGCGTTCAGAACGCTCAGGCTTGTAGGCTGCAAAAATGTTTTTGAGTTGCACCGGTTGACCATTGGGCAACGCAATAGGCGCTTCCTGCCGGCTTACGGTTAGTCCGTAACTTTTGAGTTTGTCGGTAAGCCAGTCGGCACACTTAGCATGTGCTGCTGTTCCCGGAACACGCGGGCCAAACTCAACCTGTGTTTTAATATGTGCGTAAGCCGAGTCGTACGAAAACAGCGGTGCAGCAACGCGGGGAACCGGGGGCTGATTATTGGCTGAATCGTTTCCGTTACCGCTTGGTTTTTCTCCGCAAGATGCAGCAAACAAAACTATGAATGCAGCAACTGCTGTAAGTTTAAAATAACGTTTCATTTATTTTTATGCTTTTAAATCCCAACCTGTACCTTCTTTTCCGTCTTTGAGCACGATGTTCAGTTTTGCAAGTTCATCGCGAACAAGATCGGACGTGGCGAAATCTTTTTTGGCACGAGCCTCGGCGCGCATTTTTATAATGAGCTGCATGAGTCCGTCGGTAGTTCCGCCGTTGCTGCTGTCGCCGATATCATCTTTCAGTCCGAGTACATCAAACACAAAGTCGTTGTAGAGTTTGCGCAAGAGTTCGAGATCGGCGGCTGAAATTGTTTCGCGTGCGTCGGCAACGGTATTGATGATGCGCACGGCTTCAAACAACTGTGCCAGCAAAATCGGACTGTTGAAGTCGTCGTTCATTGCTGCGTAGCAGGCATCGCGGAGCGCGGCAATATTTACCGAAGAGCTTTCAGATGCGCGAAGCTTTTCGAGTTGCCGGCCAGCAGCCATGAGTCGCTGAAAGCCTTTTTCAGCAGCCTGCAACGCTTCGTTCGAGAAATCGAGCGTGCTGGAGTAATGCGTTTGCAGCATGAAAAACCGCGCTGTCATTGGCGAATAGCCTTTGTCGAGCGTTGGATGCTTACCGGCTAATTTAGCTTCCGACGGAGTAGCGGTAACCGAATTCGGATCAAGTTCGAGGCCGGTAAACAGTTCAACCGGCAAAAACGAATTGCCAAGCGATTTCGACATTTTCCGGCCGTTAACGGTAAGCATATTGGTATGCAGCCAGTAGCGCACCGGATCTTTTCCGCAGCATCCTACACTTTGAGCAATTTCATTGGTATGGTGCGTAGGAACAAGATCCATCCCTCCGCCGTGAATATCGAATGTTTCGCCGAGGTACTTGCGGCTCATGGCCGAGCATTCGATGTGCCAGCCCGGAAAGCCATCGCCCCAGGGCGATGGCCAGCGCATCAGGTGTTCGGGCTTGGCTTGTTTCCAAAGTGCAAAATCCAAACGGCCGCGTTTTTCTTCTTGTCCGTCGAGATCGCGGGTATTGTTGATTTGCTCGTCAAGCGTGCGGCCAGACAAAATTCCGTAGTTGTATTGCTGCGTAAATTTCTCCACATCAAAATACACCGAGCCGTTTGATTCGTAACCTAAACCATTATCAATAATCGTTTTGGTCATTTCAATTTGCTCAATGATATGGCCGGTAGCACTTGGTTCGATGCTGGGCGGCAATGCATTAAACAAGGCCATCACTTCATGAAAACCGTGTGTGTAGCGTTGCACGATTTCCATTGGTTCTACCTGCTCATATTTAGCACGGCGGCCAATGCGGTCTTCGCCTTCGCCGGCATCTTCATCGGTGAGGTGACCAACATCGGTAATGTTTCTTACATAACGCACCTTATAGCCAAGATGCCTGAGGTAGCGAAACATTAAATCGAAAGAAATAAATGTGCGGCAATTGCCTAGATGCACATCACTGTAAACGGTAGGACCGCACACATACATGCCCACAAACGGGGCTGCGAGTGGTTCAAATTTTTCCTTCTTGCGTGTAAGGGTGTTGTAAACAAATAGATCCTGACTGATCGGTGTGTTTGTCATATTTAATACATAAATGCAGGCTGTGCAGAATACAAATTTAGGAGAAAGACGCGGCAAACAGCCGGAAAGCGCAAAAAACAAAGCCTCTGCATACAAAATGCAGAGGCTTACGATTGTTGCTGTAATTGTTATTTGCCTGATCCGTCGGTAGGCAGCGGGCCGTCGCCTACGTATTTCCCTTCTTTGAAGAGTTTGATACGAATAAGCATGCCGTTCTGATCGTAGATTCGTTGTTCACCTTCCATCAGCTTTTTGAGGTGGAACGTACCTTTCATGGTAATTTGTCCGTTGGTGTACAAAATCCAGTAACCTTCGCCGGTGAACTGACCTTTGTTTGGTGTTTCGTTAGCCTTAGCAACGGGTGCAGGGGCTTTCAGGTCTTTTTCTTCCGGCGCTTTGGTTTCGGCTACTGGCTTCTTAGGCTCGTACGTTTTTGAGCGGGCCGGATCAATTGTTCCGCCGGCAAAAAACTTCTCGGCTTTCAGTTCTCCGTTGTCGTAATACTCTTTCATCATCCCCTCTTCTTTTCCAGCTTTCATGTTCACTTCGATCATGATTTTGCCGTTGGGGTGATAGTATTTCTGAACACCATCGCGCTGTCCGAGCGGATTGTAAGTAAAATCTTGTCTGATTGTACCGTCTTCGTAGTAAAGCTTGTAGGGCCCAACCCAGCGTGAGCCTTGCCAATTTCCTTCTTCTGCTTTTTTACCATTTTCGTGGTACATTACAGCAGGACCGTTGGCGCGGTTGTTTTGGAAAGTGAGTTCGCTTTTTTTGGTTCCGCTTGGGAAATATTCGATCCAAATGCCTGTTTTCATGCTGTTGAGGTACTTGCCCTCTTCAACTTTGGCATCGGCAGCAAATTTCGGATCTTTCTTCATTCTTCCGAAGATGATCCAGCGGCCCTGACGTTTGCCACCAGCATCAATCATATTGATGGTGTCGCCGCCATACATCTCGTAAGATTGGGCAATACCCACCTTACAGATGATAAATAACAGTATCAGGCTAAACTTTTTCATCCTGTATGTGACTGTAGCGGTTTTCATGGAAGCGGAATCCAAACTATGAAATAGTTTTGTATTCCCACTAACATTTCGATCAACTGGCTTTTTAGTTCGACCAATTTAATGGTCTTCGAAAACTTCTGGTGTGTTTCCAGCAATTTCTACGGGCATGTTACAACCCGGGTTACACCATATTATTAACTTTTTTTAGGTTTACCAACATATCTTCAGTCATCCGTTCCAGATCAAACTCTGGTTTCCAGCCCCAGTGCTCGCGGGCAACGGTGTCATCTATGCTTGCCGGCCATGAATCAGCAATGGCTTGCCGGAAATCTGGCTGATAGGAAATGGTAAACCCTTTTTGATGCCGGGCGATAGTTTCGGCGATTTCTTTGGGCGAAAAACTCATCCCGGCAATATTATAACCACCGCGGTACTTGATTTGCTCGGCCGGAGCTTCCATAATTTGTATGGTAGCACGGATGGCATCGGGCATATACATCATGGGCAGGGTGGTATTTTCGCTTAGAAAACTGGTGTAGGAATTTTTAGCCAGTGCTTCATGATAAATATGCACGGCATAATCGGTTGTGCCTCCACCCGGAGCCGATTTCCAGCCGATCAGGCCGGGATAGCGTATGCTGCGCACATCAACACCATACTTATTATAATACCATTCGCACCAACGTTCGCCGGCTTGTTTACTGATACCATATATAGTAGTAGGCTCAATGCTGGTAAACTGAGGTGTATTGTTGCGCGGCGTTGTAAGGCCGAACACCGCAATAGAGCTTGGCCAGTAGATTTTGCGGATATGCCCTTCGCGAGCCATTTCCAGCACATGAAACAGGCTTTCCATGTTCAGTTTCCAGGCAAACATGGGATTTTTCTCGGCTGTAGCCGAAAGCAACGCAGCCAGAAGATAGACCTGCGTAACGTTGTACTTTTTTACAACCTCAAAAACCTGGTCACGGTTTAGGGCATCTATTACTTCGTAAGGGCCTTCGGCAAGTTGTTCGGGCGAGGCTGGTTTAATATCAGCGGCAATAACATGACTACTGCCGTAACGGGTTCTCAGTTCGGCCACCAACTCGGTACCTATTTGACCCGAAGAACCTATAACAAGTATCGTTTCCGTTTGCATAGCGGGAGATTGATGTGCATAAAGGTAACAATCGGATGCAAACAAGG
>CALRTD020000078.1:0-12033 GCA_943371015.1 Synechococcus sp. UW140
AGTTTTTGTCCGGCTGTCATAACATTGGGATATTCCATATCAATGCCTTCAAACTCGAAGGTGAAATCTTTACCCATTGCAGCACTGTTGGCCATGGCAAAGTTTTTCATATCCATGTAAAACTTGCCGTTTTCGCAGCGCAGTTTCACATCGGCTGATCCTGTTTCTTTTTCTTTGGCGTCTGATGTAACGACTTGCATATCGGCAGAAACTGATGTTGCCGTTTTGGTGACAGCGCTGATGGTGCTTTTCCCGCTTGATACCAGCTTTCCTTTATCGTCGTATGTAGCATTCGTAACAACTGTTCCTTTTACAAAAAGATCGCTTTCGCAAACTTCGGCAGGAATCATTGACATGAGCGTGAAGCCCAGAGCAGCAAATAAGAGAAAGTGTTTTTTCATGGCAGTAGTTTGTGGTTTATGCACAGCGCAAAGTTGTAAATTATTGCTGAATTCGAACGGGATGAAAATTTTGCGTTGTGATAAAAAATGTGTGGACTTATTTGCGATTTTGAGCAGTAAATAAACGAAAACATCCCCGAAAACGCTTGTTTCCGGGGATGTTTTGTCTGCAAGCATTAAATAGCCAGCTTCTTGTATTTGAAGCGTTTAGGCTCGGCAGCATCGCCGAGGCGTTTCTTGCGGTTTTCTTCGTATTCGGAGAATGATCCTTCAAAGAAATAGACGCTTGCATCGCCTTCGAATGCGAGGATGTGTGTACACACGCGATCCAGGAACCAGCGGTCGTGCGAAATAATTACGGCGCAACCGGCAAAGTTTTCGAGGGCTTCTTCGAGCGCGCGCATGGTGTTTACGTCAATATCGTTGGTCGGCTCGTCGAGCAGCAGCACGTTTGCGCCCGAGCGCAGTGTGAGTGCAAGGTGCAGGCGGTTGCGCTCGCCACCCGAAAGCACTTTCACTTTCTTGCCCTGATCTTGTCCGCTGAAATTGAACTTCGATACAAATGCGCGTGAGTTGAGCTTATGGCCTTCGAGTTCAACATACTCGGTTCCGCCGGTGATGGCTTCAAACACGGTATGCTCAGGGTTGATTTCGGTGTGCGACTGATCAACATAAGCCACTTTAACGGTGGGGCCTACTTTAAACTCGCCGGCATCGGCCTGTACTTCGCCCATGATCAGGCGGAAAAGTGTGGTTTTACCGGCGCCGTTGGGGCCGATAATACCGACAATGCCCGCCGGCGGAAGTTTGAAGTTGAGATTTTCGTAAAGTAGTTTATCGCCGTATGCTTTGCTAACGCCAATGGCTTCGATAACCTCGTTACCGAGGCGCGGGCCGTTGGGGATGAAAAGTTCGAGTTTGTCTTCTTTCGTCTTTACATCCTCGTTAAGCATCTTTTCATAGTTGGCAATACGCGCTTTTGATTTTGCCTGTCGGCCTTTAGCGCCCTGACGCACCCACTCCAGCTCGCGCTCCAGTGTTTTGCGGCGTTTGCTTTCGGTCTTTTCTTCCTGCGCCAGACGCTGTGATTTCTGATCGAGCCAGCTGGAGTAGTTACCTTTCCAGGGAATACCTTCGCCGCGGTCGAGCTCCAGAATCCAGCCGGCCACATTATCGAGGAAGTAACGGTCGTGTGTAACCGCAATTACAGTTCCGGCATAGTTCTGCAGGAACAATTCTAACCACTGCACCGATTCGGCATCCAGGTGGTTAGTCGGCTCGTCGAGCAGCAGAATATCAGGTTGCTGCAGCAGCAGGCGGCAAAGTGCCACGCGGCGGCGTTCACCACCTGAACATACGTGAATAGGTGTATCGCCTTCGGGACAATTGAGCGCACTCATGGCGCGTTCTAATTTGCTTTCGATGTTCCAGGCATCCAGTTGCTCGATACGATCAGAAAGGCGAGCCTGACGTTCGATGAGTTTGTTCATCTCATCATCGCTCATCGGTTCAGCAAACTTGTTGTTTACCTCTTCGTATTCCGTGAGCACATCGGTAATTTCCTTTACGCCCTCTTTTACAATGTCCATAACGGTTTTCGACTCATCGAGCTTGGGTTCCTGCTCGAGAAACCCAACACTGTAGCCGGGCGAGTAATGCACATCACCGAGGTAATCTTTATCAACACCGGCAATAATGCGCAGCAGCGATGATTTACCCGATCCGTTCAGACCGATGATGCCGATTTTTGCCCCGTAATAAAATGAGAGGTAAATATCTTTAAGAACTTGTTTTTGCGGAGGGTGAATTTTGCTCACACCTACCATCGAAAAAATAATCTGTCTGCCTTCCGACATAGTAAATAGTATCTGGTTAAATAGGTCGCAAATATCGGAAAAACAAACAATTTATGCGTTCTCAGCACTGAAGTCTTCTTTTATTTTCCCGGATGAGTACTTTTCTCAATAATGACAGCAGTCAACTAAATATATAATAAATAGTGCATATATTTGAATGAAATGAATAAAGCCACCCAAAATCCTAATATTCTTTGGCTTCGCTGGACAGTAAACTGTGCATTGGGGGAAATAATTGGAATAGCTGCTGCCGCTGCCATTGCAGCCGGTGTTTTTGCTGCATTTGGTGAGCCGGGAACAACCGGCTCGAAAATAATCGTGCTGCTTTGTATGATGGGTGCCGGACTAATAGAAGGTGCAGCATTGGGTTATTTTCAGTGGCGAGTACTTCGTAACAAGTTTTCATCGCTTACCGGCAGTGCCTGGATTTTTCAAACTTCACTGATCGCAGTTTTGGGATGGATGCTGGGGATGCTGCCTTCATTATTTTTTATTGATAACTCAACGTCCGGCAGTGAATCGGCAGCACAAATGCCCGAGAGCTTATTTGCAGTGTTGAGCATTGGTGCCGGACTTTTGCTCGGTGCTTTGTTCGGTTTGTTCCAGTGGTTTGAGCTAAAGTATCATGCCAGTGGTGCAGGAAGATGGATACTTGCCAATGCAATCGGTTGGGGAATTGGTATTGGCTGGATTTACTTTTTTGCAAGTTTGCCGGATGAATTTACCCCGATTTTAGAAAAAGTGTTTTATGGAATTTGCGGCGGTGTTTTGGCCGGACTTAGCGTTGGTGCTGTAACAGGAGCATTTCTGGTGAAAATGCACGAGCACTGATTTTTCGCAACATGCATTTCTGAACATTTGGTAAGTAACCCAAGCGCAAAGGAATCTATGTTTGCTTCATGAAAAAGCTGACGTTATTCCTCTTCATTTTTGTGCTGAATCATCTTGCAGCACAAACCGATTCATTGCGCATTAACTGGCCCGCTGCTTTTGCACCCGAGAACGCCAATTTCTTTGTTCATAATGAAATAGAAATTAATGCATCGCCGCAGAAAGTCTGGGAGATTCTGATAAAAGCGAAAGCCTGGCCAACCTGGTACAGCGGAGCTGAGGATGTGAATTTTGGCACACAAACAGATTCGCTGCTAACGGCTTCAACGGTGTTTACGTGGAAAACCATGGGGCTTCATTTTGTATCAACCATTAAAGAATTTGTGCCCGGGCAGCGGCTGAGCTGGCAATCCGACAAAAGCAGTATTCAGGGCTATCATGCCTGGCTGATTATTCCAACAGCAAAGGGCTGTAAACTGATTACCGATGAATCGCAAAAGGGTTGGCTTACATTTTTTGAGAAAACATTTCAGCGGCATAAACTGTTTCAACTGCATAACCACTGGCTTTCGCTGATTAAACAAAAAGCCGAATCAATACATTAATTCACATGGATTTCTTTTCGGAACTGAGAGCCAGAAACGAATCGCTTTTCTGGTTCGGACTGATTTGTCTGATGGCATCTGCGGTATTTATTGTGCTGGCCAAAACCAGTTCGCTTCAGGTTTCCGGAGTTAATGCGTGGTACAAGCCGCTGAAGTTTGCATTGTCAACAGCCGCGTTCAGTTGGGCAATGGCCTGGTATATTCACTACCTGCCCAACTACCATCCCGGCCTTTTCAACAGCAGCATTATTGTGCTGCTGAGTTTTGAAGTCATTTACATTGCTGTTCAGGCCGGGCGCGGACAGCTTTCGCATTTCAATTTAAGTACACCGGTTTATTCGCTCCTGTATTCGCTGATGGCCATTGCCGCAACGGCTGTAACGGTTTATGCCGCTTACATCGGGCTGTTATTCTTCACAAAAGAAGTTGATTTGCCCGCCCATTACCTTTGGTCGATACGAGCAGGGATTTTCATTTTCGTAATTTTTTCGTTCGAAGGTTTTGTAATGGGCTCGCGGCTTTCGCACACCATTGGCGGTGCCGACGGCAATCACGGCATTGCTTTTCTGGGCTGGAGCCGCAAATTTGGCGATCCGCGCATTGCACATTTTATCGGTATGCATGCCTTGCAGGTACTTCCTCTGCTTTCGTGGTATTTGCTGCGGAATACTAAAGCAACATTAATAGTTGCGGTTATCTATTTGTTACTTGCCGTATTTACATTGGTAAAGGCATTGCAGGGTAAACCACTGTTCAGGGCTAAAAAAGCCGAAACAGAACAAAGCTGATGTAACTCAGCAATTCTTCCGCAGCCTTCCGGCAAAGCTTTGCATCATCCAGCGGTTCAGTTTCCAGCATAGCCATGCTGAACCGGCGCCCACAATTGCACCGCCCAGCAAATCGCCCGGATAGTGCATGCCAAGATGCATCCGCGAATATGCCACCGAACCAGCCCAAACGTAAGCCGGAACAGCTACATACCATTTCGGAAAAGCCATGGTAACAGATGTAGCCAAAGCAAATGCCGATGAGGTATGTCCCGAAGGAAACGAATAAGGTCCTGCATGCTGCTGCGCCTGAATATCGGGATAAGTTACAAACGGACGCTTGCGGTTAATTCCGTATTTAAGTCCTAACGTTAAGCCTGTTGAAATAGCCATTGTGCAGCCAATGAGCCAGAACCGCTGCTGCCGAACAGTATCACACTTGAGCAGCGAATGCACCCAAAAGCCTGCCGGAATGCCTGCTGAAATCGGATAAACAGAATTGGAAATGCCTTTGAACATTGGGTCAAGACCTGTGTTCCGATTTACGTGCACTGCACGGAGCCAGCGAATATCAGTGTTTTGCGCCGATGCTGTAAATGTGCCCAACAGCAATAGTAACAAGAGCAACTTTTTCATCTTACAACTCTGTTAACGGAAATTTGAGCGGATGCCGTTCGTTGTAGCGGCGCAGATAAATAAATAACTGCTGATTGCGTTTTCGCTTTTTCAGCTTCAGAAATTCGGCATGCAAAGCCGGATCATATTTTTCAAGAATGGTAAGCATTACCGGAACAGTAAACACGCTTACATTTCCGGTTTGTGTATCGAGAATAAATTGTTGCTGTTGTTTAACCGGGGCATTTCCTCCGGGGCCCGGACCTCCGGTGTACATGTAATTGATTTCAGTACCGGTAAAATGACAAAGCGAACCCATTACAACTATCCGTGTAAAATCAGAAGCTGTTTGAATGTACACATGCCGGTTGAAGCAATATCCCCAGAGTTTCGATACAAGTGTATCGTGCAGTGTGCCGCTGTTGTCTTTCCAGGCTACCGTTCGCGCAGCCGTTAGCTTTAGCATGAAATCGGGCGAAGAGCGATCGGCAGTCGTTTGAATCTGACTGAGCAGAACCGGTTTATTGGCTTTGAACTGTTCGAAGTTCAGGTAAATGCCTTCGTGCAGCGCAAAAGAACCACCCCAAACAGCCGAATCAGCTTGAGCTTGTACCTGAAAACAATAAAGCGAAAGGAGAAAAATAAAAACCTGTTTTAGCATATACCTCAACGACTGCGGGGTTATAATTTTTCGAGATGATTTCGGGTGAGTTCTCCTCCTGCATTGCCAGTATTAATGGTTGATGCCGGTTCAAACAGCAATACAGCCACCTCTTCATCGGCAACCGGTCGATGCTCTACACCTCTCGGTACAGTAATCATTTCACCTTCACAAAGCTCAACTACACGATCACGAAATTCCATTCTGAATTTTCCGTTCAGCACATAAAATAATTCATCTTCGTGTTCATGCTGATGCCAAACAAATTCGCCTTTGAACTTTACGAGTTTAACGTGTTGTCCGTTCAGTTCAGATACAATACGGGGATTCCAGTAATCGCTGAAGAGGGAGAGTTTTTCGGAGATGTTTATTTTATCCATTACTGGTCTTTACTGTAGTCGTCAAATTTAATCATCATGTCCATCATTATTTCCATTGTCACCCCAAAACGAATCACGAAATTTAGGGTATCACTACAAATGTGCTGAATTGTTTGCGATGAAAAACCTCCTGTTCTTCCTGTTTCTGCTTCCTGCATTTTGTCTGGAAGCCCAGCAACCTGCCAATGTTCCGCTCAATGTGTTACTGCTTGCAGGCAAACAACCCACCGGCAGTTCCGTTGGTTTGCTTGTTAAAGGCGATGCTGCTGCTGTAGCTGCCGCAGCCAAAAAGCATGGCGGACGGCTGCGTACAGCGCAGAACACAATTTGCTCGGTAGAAATTCCGGCTGCGGCCATTCAGGCTTTTGCTGCCGAACCCGGAATCATTGAAATCGGGCACGCACCCGTTGCACTGCAGCCGCTGAACGATACCATGCGCATTCAATCGCGTGTAGATGAAGTACACGCAGGACTTGCGCCGCTCACACAAGGCTACACCGGCCGCAATGTAGTGATGGGCATGCTTGATTCGGGTATCGACTTCAATCATCCCGATTTTAAAGACAGTTTGGGCAACACCCGCATTTTTGCCATCTGGGATCAGCGCGATAATGCCGGAACCGGGCCGGCTCCTTACAACTACGGAACGGTGTGGACGCAGGCACAAATCAACGGCGGCAACTGCACGCATAACGATTTGCAATACTACGGACACGGCACACACGTAAGCGGAATTGCAGCCGGAAACGGGCGTTCTACAACAGTACGCGATTTCAGCGGCGTTGCCCCCGAAGCAGTCATTATTGCTGTGGCTATCGACTTTAACGGATCAAACAGCCCAACTGCCATAGCCGATGCAACTGCATGGATTTACGCACTAGCCGATAGTTTGGGGTTACCCTGCGTTATTAATGCCAGTCTTGGCGATTATTACGGTTCGCACGATGGGCAAGACCTGCAGGCCCAACTGATCGACAATGAAATCACAGCACAAACAGGCCGCGTGTTTGTAGGGGCATCGGGCAATGCCGGCGATCTGGATATCCATCTCTCCTACCCGCTTCAACCCAACGATACCAACTTTACGTGGTACAGTGTTGGCAGCGGCAATATTTACATGCAGTTGTGGATGGACACCGCAGCAGCCGGAAATGCAAAATTCGCCGTAGGAACAACAGCCACAGCCAACTGGAGCGACCGCGGCCGCAGCGGATTTACCACCATTGCACAAAACCTCAGCGGTATTACAAACGATACGATTTACAACAGCGCAGGACAGCGTTTAGGTACTTTACTGCGGGTAGCAACCATTCAGGGCAGCGCTTATTCGCTTGAATTTCTGGTGCAGCCCGATTCGCTTACTGGCTACAACTGGAGTCTGGAAACAACCGGCAGCGGAGTTTTTCACAGCTGGAGTTTTGATTTTGTGTCCAATGCTTCGCTGCCCGCTGCAGCAATTTATCCGCGCATTTCAAACTACCGGCAATCCGACCGCATCAGCACTATGGTGAGCAGTTTCCAATGTTCCGATAAAGTAATCACTGTCGGAAACTACGTAAACCGCAGCACCTGGCCCGATGTAAATAATGTTTGGCAGGTTGACAACACCGTTACTGCCGGCGCTATAATGAGCAACAGCAGTCGCGGCCCAACACGCACAGGGCGTACGAAGCCGGAAATTGCAGCGCCGGGCGCCAATGATTTTTCTTGCGGAGTAATCAGTTCACTGCCCAACTTTATTGCCAATGCCCCGCAGGTGGTGGCACTTGGCGGGTATCACGTGCAGGGCGGCGGAACATCGGCAGCATCGCCGGTAGTGGCGGGCACAGCAGCGCTTTGTTTGCAGCACACACCCGGAGCCGACTGGCTGCAGGTGCGTAATGCAATTTTGTACTGCGCACGCAACGATTCGTTTACCGGCCCGGTAGCCGCAGCACCCGACAATACCTGGGGCTACGGAAAAGTGGATGCATTTGCAGCACTGAGCAACTGCTTTCTCACCACCACCGGGCCCGACAACGATGCAGTAGTTCGTGCAGATGTTGTTTTCCCGAATCCCGCTGCAGCAGGCGAAACGGTTACGCTGCTCACAGCACCCGGCATTACCGAAGTAAGCATTTTGAATATGCTGGGCGAAAAAGTACTGAGCAGTTCGGTGCAGGCCGGACAGAATCAGGTAACTTTGCGCACCGAACACTTGCCGCCCGGTATTTATCTGCTCAGCACAAATGCGGGCACCGTTTCGCGGTTAGTTATTCGCTGATCAGTTTATGCCTCGTTACATTCGTCCGCTCGGTTGGTTTGCCTTGCTTTTCGGAGCAGCTACCGCAATTTTCTCCGCATTACCCGGGATCTTTGGTTTTCTTTCATTACCAATGATGCTCATGGGTTTGGGACTCTCAACACTCTACCTCATGCTCAGCACAAGGCATCGTATTGAGCATGGTTATATTCATCCGGGATATGTGGGCATGTTGCTGAGTTCAGTTCCGCTGTTGCTACTGATTTGGTTTAAATTGTTTAATTGATGGAAACAACAGCATCCCGCTCGCAGGTTTCTAATTACCTCTCGCTGGTCACTTTCAGCCACACCATTTTTGCATTGCCGTTTGCCGTAATTGGCTTTTTGCTTGCTGTAAAAACAGGACAGGCACAATTTTCAATCAAGCTATTTTTGCTTGTATTGGGTTGCATGGTTACAGCACGCAGTGCAGCAATGGCCTTTAACCGTTACATTGACCGTGATATTGATGCCAAAAACCAACGCACGGCTATTCGCGAAATTCCTGCGGGAATAATTACGCCTAAAAATGCACTGCTGTTTGTCATCTTTACATCGCTGGCGTTTGTTGCCTTTACCTGGTTCATAAACCGGCTTTGCTTTTATCTCTCGCCGGTGGCGCTGGCCGTTGTTCTCGGCTATAGTTTAACGAAACGGTTTACTGCGCTGTGTCACCTTGTACTTGGTGTTGGACTTGCGCTTGCGCCTATTGGGGCATGGCTGGCCGTTACGGGCGTATTTGCCTGGCTTCCGTTGCTTTTTTCGTTTGCCGTTTTGTGCTGGGTGAGTGGTTTCGATATGATCTATGCCTTGCAGGATGAAGCTTTTGACCGCGAGAACAAACTCAATTCCATGCCCGTGTTACTGGGTAAAAAAGGAGCATTACGACTCTCAGAAGTGCTGCATGTTTTTGCTGCTGTGTTTATCTGGCTTCCGGTGTACACTGAGGGTTTTGGCTGGTGGTATCGGATGGGCGCAGTGGTGTTCAGCGGGTTGCTCATTTATCAGCACACACTGGTAAAGCCTGATGATCTGAGTAAAGTGAACCGTGCATTTTTTACCACCAATGGCATTGCCAGCGTTGTGTTTGCCGTATTTGTTATCCTCGAACTGTTTTTCCCGCTGTAACAGCTATGCAAAAGCTGAAAAAATTATTCGGCTGGTTTTTCAATTCTCGTTTGAAACGCTGGTGTTTTTTGTGGCTGCCGGTTGCGGCATTTTTACTGATTGCTGCGTGCACTATTTGGGTTGAAAACAGTACGGAGCAACAGATTTACACCTCGATCACTGATGTTCCTGCACGAAATGTTGCGCTTGTCCTGGGTGCCAGTCCGCGAACACCGAGGGGCACAACCAATTTGTACTTCCGGTATCGGATGGAGGCGGCTGCAGCGCTTTATCTCGCCCAAAAAGTGAAGCACATTATTGTAAGCGGCGATAACCATGTTGCAAGCTATGATGAATCAACAGCTATGAAACAGGCGCTGATCAGCCTCGGCGTTCCGGATTCGTGCATTACACTTGATTTCGCCGGATTCAGAACGCTGGATTCGGTGGTGCGCTGCAAAGCGGTTTTCGGGCAAAGCAGTGTAATTATTGTTTCGCAGGAATTTCATAACCAGCGGGCATTGTTCATTGCAAACACTCACAAACTTGATGCTGTGGCTTACAATGCGAAAGATGTGCCGGCCAATTACTCGCTTAAAACCAGACTGCGTGAGTACTTTGCCCGCGTAAGTGCTGTAATTGATGTAAAGCTGATTGGGCGCAAACCCAAATTTGGCGGACCTCCGGAGCCAATTAAGCTTTAAGTACTAAAGATCGCTGCGAAGATTAAAAGTATATGCCAAACAAAAATGGCTGCCTCAAACAGAAGCAGCCATTTTTATTGACAGGCAATTGATTACTGCTGTTTCTTCTGCGATTTTTTGCGGACACGCATGTTGAGCAGTTCCACCAAAAATGCAAAGGCCATTGAGCAGTAAACGTATGCTTTGGGCACTTCAACATGAACTGAATCAAGTATAAGCATCAGACCAATCATAAGCAGGAAGGCCAGTGCAAGCATTTTTACAGTTGGATGCCGTTCAACAAAATCGGCAACCGGTCGCGAGAAAAGCATCATAATTATTGTTGAGGCGATAACTGCAAAAACCATTACCGAAAGGTATTCACTGATACCTACGGCAGTAAGTATTGAGTCGAACGAGAACACAATATCAATCAACACAATTTGCAGCAGAACCTGACTGAAAACTGCTTTGGCTTTACTTGATTTACTTTCATCCTCACCTGCACCCTCTACTTTATTGTGTATTTCGGAAGTGGTTTTAACAATAAGAAACACACCACCGCCAAAAAGAATGAGGTCGTGACCGGTAAACCCGATATCAAAAACGGTAAACAGCTCTTTATCCATTCCCATAATAAAGGAAAGGAAAAACAGGAGCCCAACCCGAACAATCATTGCTACTACCAATCCCAGATTCCAAGCCTTGCGCTGGTCTTCTTTGTTCAGTTTTCCGGCAATGATTGAGATAAAAATGATGTTATCAATGCCCAGAACTGTTTCGAGCAGTATTAACGTGAACAAATTGATCCACCCTTCCAGCTTACTGAAGACATGTAACGATTCTAAAAACTGATCCATTTAGTTGTTTTTGGTTTGATTTTGCAAAATTAAGGAGAATTCGCTCCTGTATCAAAAAAATATACAATTGATTATCAGGTAGATATAAATTCATTTAGTACTATGTCTTGCATAGTACATTCTTATAGACATATCTTTGCTTAGTCAAGTTAAGTGTTATACACGTAACCGATTTAAACTTATGAAAGCACTTCTTCTTTCCCTTCTGCTTTTTCAGGAGCCCAAGCCAGAGTCGCAGCAGCAGTTTGTTGCAGAGCAGGCAACTGTAAAAACAGTGCATTTCGGATTTACCCGCTTTTTGTGTGCCGATTTAGTGACCATAAAAGATACTGAGCACCAAAATCTTCTGGTGGCAGATTTTACCATTTTTCGCAAACACATTCGGTATGCGGGCGAATATTCCGGCCATCTTATAAAAGGAAACTGAACATGAACATCGAAAACACAAAAGCGCAAATGCGCAAAGGCGTGCTCGAATTTTGCATCCTTTCAATTTTGTCTGACGGAGATGCCTACCCGACCGAGATTATTGAACGGATGAAACTGGCACGCTTGGTAGTTGTGGAAGGCACACTGTATCCGCTGCTTACCCGTCTCAAAAACATGGATTTGCTCAGCTACCGCTGGGAAGAATCGCCATCGGGACCGCCGCGCAAATACTACAGGCTTACCGATACAGGAACCGCTTTTTTGCGTGAGCTGGAAGCTACCTGGGATGAACTTGTAGCTTCTGTAGGACAAGTCACGCATCGTCAGCCTGTTGCAATTCCCGCCGCAGTTCCTTTTCATCCGCAGGCTGCACCCGATCCGCAGCAAACCACCACCAACAACCCATCAACAACCGATAATTCCGAAACACTATGAACAAGACGGTAACCATCAATATCAGCGGCATCATATTCCATATTGAGGAAGATGGATTTCAGGTATTGCAGAATTACCTGCATTTGCTGCGCACCCGTTTCAGCCGTGAAGAAGGTTGTGAT